>NZ_RZTC01000099.1:0-7650 GCF_004023165.1 Mesorhizobium sp. M7A.F.Ca.MR.176.00.0.0
ACGGTCGACGCGCAGGCCCGACAGCCTTGCCGCCTCGGCATTGCCGCCGACGGCGTAGACAGCGCGCCCGTAGCGCGTGTAGCGCAGCACGATATGGCACAGGATGGCGGCCGCGGCGAAGATCAGCGCCGGCACCGGCACGGGGCCGATCAGCCCGGTGCCGAACCAGCGCATCGAGGCGTCGAAGCCCGAGATCGGGCCGCCGTTTGAGATGGTCAGCGTCAGCCCGCGAAACACCGTCAGCCCGCCCAGCGTAACGACGAAGGGCGGCACTTTCAGCCGGGTGATGACAAGCCCTTGCACCCCGCCGGCAGCAGCGCCCACAACGACGGCGGCCAAGAGTGCTGCGAACCAGCCGAATCCTTGCGTGCCGCTCGTCGACAGCGACAGCGTGTTGGCGGAGCCACCCTTGGCGACCACGGCGGCGACCATACCGCAGAAGGCGAGCAGCGAACCGACCGACAGGTCGATGCCGGCGGTGAGGATGACGAAGGTCATGCCGAGCGCGATCAGCCCGGTGATCGAGATCTGCCTTGTGATGTTGAACAGGTTGATCGGGTCCATGAAGCTCGGCTTCAGCACGGTGAAGACGATGATCAGCGCCACCAGGAACAGCAGCGGCCCGAAGCTCATCAAAAGCCGCGCGAAGTTGATGCCGCCGCGCTGATCCTGTTCCCCCGCCACGCTCATAGTGTCTCCTTGCGGTCGAGTGCCATCAGTTCCATCAGTCTTTCCTCGTTTGCCTCGACGCCCGGCATCTGGCCGGTGATGCGGCCCCGGCGCATGGTGACGATGCGGTCCGACACTGCAAGCACCTCGGGCAGCTCGGACGAAATCATCATCACCGCAATGCCGCGCGCCGCAAGCTGCACCAGGATCTGGTGCACCTCGGTCTTGGCGCCGACATCGACGCCGCGCGTCGGCTCGTCGACGATCAGCACTTTCGGATCGCGCGCCAGCCAGCGCGCCAGGATCACCTTCTGCTGGTTGCCGCCCGACAGGCCTTCGATCGCCTGCTCGGCCGAAGCCATGCGGATCGACAGCATCTTGCGAAACCCGGACAGCGCATCGCGCTCGCGCCGCTCGGCCATGAAGCCGAAACCGTTGCTGAAGCTGCCCAGCGAAGCGATGGAGAAATTCGGCAGGATGCCCAGCGCGGCAAAGATCGCCTGGTGCTTGCGGTCCTCCGGCAGCAGGCCGATGCCGAGCGCAATGGCGTCTGCGGGCGATGCCGGGGCGATCGGCTTGCCATCGAGCGTGATGGTGCCGGCCGCGATACGGTCGGCGCCGAAGATGGCGCGCGCCAGCTCGGTGCGGCCCGACCCGACAAGCCCGGCAACGCCGAGGATTTCACCGGCCTTGAGGTCGATGTCGACGCCGTCGAGCACGATGGCGTGCGGCGCTTCGGGATCGCGCACGGTGCGCAGGCCGCGCACCGACAGCACGACATCGCCGGCCACCGCGCGTTGCGCCGGCCGGGCGTAGAGCTCGGACGCCGCGCGGCCAACCATCTTCTCGATGATTTTGGGCAGGGCGATCGGTCCACCCTCACGGTCGAGATGCCCGGCCAGCCGCCCATCGCGCAGCACCGTCATGCGGTCGCAGATGGCGGAGGCTTCCTCCAGCCGGTGGGTGACGAACATGATGGCGACCTTGTCCTTGCGCAGCCGGTCCATGATCGACAGCAACCGCTGCACCTCGGTCTCGGTCAGCGCCGAGGTCGGTTCGTCCATGATGATCAGCCGGCTTTTCAGCGACAGGGCGCGGGCAATCTCGACCAGTTGCTGTTCGGCCACCGACAGCGCCGACACCGGCGTCATCGGATCGATGGAGAGGCCGACGCGGGCGATGATCGTGCGGGAGTCCTGCTCCATCCGCCTCCAACTGACCAGCCCGAGCGGACCGGTCGGCGCGCGGCCGATAAAGATGTTTTCCGCCACCGTCAGCGTCGGGATCAGGCTGAGCTCCTGGTAGATGGTGACGATGCCGAGCCGCTTGGCATCCTGCGGGCTGGATGGATGATAACCGGCACCGTCGAAAGTGATGCGGCCGCCCGACGGCGGCATGACGCCCGAGAGGATTTTCAAGAGCGTCGACTTGCCGGCCCCGTTTTCGCCGAGCAGGCCGAGGATCTCGCCGGGGCGGATATCGAGCGAGACGTCGCTGAGCGCGGTGACGCCCGAGAAATGCTTGGTGATGCCTTCGACGGCAAGCAGGATGGGTTCGGACGATGCGGCTTCAGCGGCTGGCGGCAAGGGTGGCTCCTTCCATGCAGTTGGTGTCGCCTGTCAGCGCTTGAACGCTCCCCTCTGTCCGGCAGGACAGAGGGGAGCGCTGTCCCGCCGGCTTTGCCAATCGGCCGATCCCCGCCAAACCCCTACTTCGTCTCGCCAATCCGCTCCGCCTTGTCGAGATTGTCCTTGCCTATGACGATCGGCGTCAGCAGCACCAGCTTCTCCTTCGGCTCGGTCTTGTCCTTGGCAAAGGCCACCGCGATGCGCACCGCGGTGCGCGACTGCTCGCCGGGAAACTGCTCGACGGTGCCCGCAAGCTTGCCGTCACGCACCGCGACCAGCGCTTCCGGCAGTGCATCGAAGCCGTAGATCTTGACGTCGGTGAAGTTGCGCGCGGCACAAGCCTCCATGGCGCCCAGCGCCATGTCGTCATTGGCGCAGACGATGGCGTCGGGCTTGCCGTTGGCGGCAAGGCCGGCCTCGGTCACCGACAGCGCCTCGGCGCGGGCGAAGTTGGCGGTCTGCTCGAAGACGATCTGATACTTGTCCTTCAAGGGATCGAGCACATTGTGCACGCCCTTGTTGCGGTCAATCGCCGGACCGGCGCCGGGCTGGCCCTGCAGATGGAACAGCTTGGCGCCGTTGGGGAACGCCGCCACCACGGCGTTGGCTTCCGCCTCGCCGCCCTTGACGTTATCGGCGCCGACATGGGCGAGGATGCCCTCGACTCCGTCGACACGGCGGTCGATCGTCACCACGGGAACGCCGGCCTTGACCGCTTCCTCGATGGCCGGCGCCAGCGCATTGACGTCGAGCGGGGAGATGACGATGGCGTTGACCTTCTGCACCAGGGCGGCCTCGATGTCGGCGGTCTGCTTGGTGGCCGAGTTCTGGCCGTCGCTTTCGGTCAAATTGACGCCTTGCGTGGCGGCTTCCGCCTTGATCTCGTTCAGCATGTGCACGAAGAACGGAAAGCCGAGACTGGGCACCGAGCCAAGGATGGTGAGCTTGTCCTGCGCAAACACCGAGGGCGCGGCGACCATCATGGCGCCGAAAGCCGCGGACGACAGCAGGAATTCACGTCTGTTCATGGGATCCTCCTCCACAAGAACGCACGACCCGAAAACCGGGATCGGTTTCAGGAAGGATCATGCGTCGGTTCAAAGTGTGGAGCATCCTCCCTGCGCCCGAAAACGCATGCCGCTCCAGCTGGCCGCCGCTGTAAAAAGAGCCTCCCACCGACGCCTGCGCAGGGATGCTAACCCAGCGCCAACCATTTGTGCAACCTCGATATAACAGCGCTGTTCGGCAAATTATCGGAATTGTCGGATTTCTGGATCGTGGGCATGCTTCCCAGCACAATAGACACGGCGCATCGCCTCCTGCGGCCTATTTGGCGTTGACTGACTTCCTTATTGAAAGGCCACCATTAAATGTGTATAAATACACATGGAAAAGCGCCGACATTATCCGCCTGTTGGAAGCTGATGGGTGGGTTGAAGTTGCCCGAAGGGGTAGTCATGCGCAATTCAAACACCGCGACAGGCTAGGGCGGGTCACCGTCCTCATCCCAAGCGCGATATTCCAATAGGCACCCTGCGCAGCATCGAAAAACAATCTGGACTGAAACTGAGGTGACGGCCATGAAGCAGTATATCGGACTTATCCATAAGGATGCCGACAGCGACTTCGGTGTGTCTTTCCCTGATTTCCCAGGCGTGATTACCGCAGGCAAGGATCTGGATGACGCCCGGTCCATGGCTGAAGAGGCCCTCGCCCTCCACATCGAAGGGTTGGTCGAGGATGGCGGGGCTGTTCCTGAACCCTCCAGTTTGGAGGCTGTGATGGCGGACGCCGATAATCGCGACGGTGTTGCAATCCTGGTCTCGGCCCAGACCCAGACCAGGAAAACAGTGCGTATCAACGTGACGCTTTCCGACGACATTCTCCAAAGGATCGATGCCTTTGCCGAAGCTCATGGCTATACCCGATCGGGGTTTCTCGCAAAGGCCGCTGAAAAAGTGATGGCGCTTGAAGCGGCGTGACCCGATGAAGCCGCAAATCATCTGCCATATGCTCGCATCACTCGACGGCGGCCTTCATCCAAGCCGCTACACGACAAGTCCGGACGGGACCCGGGCGGAGTGGTCGAGCCTCTACGAGCATATCCACAGTGATCTCGCGGGCGACGCCTGGATCGTCGGCCGTGTCACCATGGCCGAAATGAGCAAGGCCGGCGCGCATCCGCGGCCAATGCCGGCAAGGTCGACCGGCCCTATCATTTCGCGCAAAGGGATGCGGGCAGTTATGCCGTGGCGCTCGATGCCTCGGGCAAGCTTCATTTTTCCAAACCGGACATCGGCGGCGACCATGTCGTGGTGCTGCTTGGGCGCGACGTCGCCGACAGCCATTTGGCCGAACTCGCCGCCGACGGCGTGTCCTATATCGTGTCGGAAGCGGCGGACATCGATCTCGCGGCTGTGCTCGAGGTGCTCGGCAGCGAACTCGGCATAAGCCGGCTGCTGCTTGAGGGCGGCGCCGGCATCAACGGTTCGTTCCTTGCGGCCGGGCTCGTCGATGAACTGAGCCTTCTCGTGGCGCCCGCGATCGATGGACGCGCCGCCAACCAGGCCTTCGTCGAGTTCGGCGAGAGCGGCCTGGCGGGCAAGATGCAGTTGTCCCTGATGAGCTGCGAGGCCTTGGCGCATGGGCTCGTCCATCTGCGCTACGCCGTCACCCCTGCTTGACGTTGCTCGCTGAACGGAAATGACCGCCAACCCGGCTATCCCGGATTGGCGGCCCGCTTCTGCGCCGACGCTTCAGCCGGTCAAACGGCGTATTGCATGGCGTCGAGATCGGCGATCAGCGTCGGGCCGGTCGGATGCCAGCCCAGCCGTGCCTGGGTCAGCGCGCTGGAGGCCGGCAGATCCATCGGCGCGAACATCGCCATCCAGCCGAAATGCTCCGCCGCTCTTTCCAGCGCGATGGAAACGACCGGCAATTTCAGGCCCCGGCCAAGCGCCTCGGCGATGGCCCGCACCTCGACGCCTTCCTCGCCGACCGCGTGATAGCGTGCTCCCGGTTGCCGCTTTTCCACGGCCAGCCGGTAAAGCCGCGCCGCGTCGAGGAGATGGCCCGCGGAGAAGCGATTGCGGCCTTCGCCGACATAGGCCGAGACGCCTTTTTCACGCGCGATCTCGATGAGCGGCGTGATGAGGCCCTGCTTGACCGGGTTGTGGACCTGCGGCAGCCGCACCACCGACACGTTGACGCCGGCGTCCAGCAAGGCATTGCCGGCCAGCTCCGAGGCGATGCGCGGATTGGGATGGCTGGGGTTGAAGACGTCCTCGCTTGCCAGTTCGCCATGACCAGGGCTGCCCATGCCGACGCCGGAGGTGATCACCAGCGGCCGGTCGGAGCCGGCCAGGGCGGCGCCGAGTGCGGCGATGACGCGCTTGTCCTTTTCGCAATTTTCGGCAAACCGCGAAAAATCGTGGTCGAACGCCGTGTGGATCACAGCATCCGCCTTGGCCGCGCCGTCGCGCAGCCCCTCGGGATCTTCGAGGGTCCCCCGGTGCACCTCGGCACCAGCAGCAGCCAGCGCCTCGGCGCCGGCGTCGGAGCGGGTCACGCCGACCACCTGGTGGCCCGCCTGGATGAGTTCGGGAACCAGCGCCGAACCGATGAAACCGGTCGCGCCGGTGAGAAAGATACGCATGCAAAATCTCCTGCGCAGTTGCCTGCGTAATATTGCTGGTCTATTATTCTATTAAAGTAGTGATCTTATCATGGTATAATGGCTAACAGGATGCCCTCCAATTCCGCCGGCTCGCTGGCAGCGTTCCTCAAAGACCGGCGCACGCGGCTCGATCCGGCTTCCTTCGGCTTTTCGGGCCGCCGACGCACGCCGGGGTTGCGCCGGGAAGAGGTCGCTCAGCGCGCCAACATAAGCCCGACCTGGTACACGTGGCTGGAACAGGGCCGCGGCGGCGCGCCCTCGGCCGATGTCCTCAATCGCATCGCCAAGGGGCTGCTGCTGACCGAGGCGGAGCGCGAACATCTTTTCATGCTGGGGCTCGGGCGCCCGCCCGAGGTCCGCTACACCGGTGCCGAGGGTGTCAGCCCACGGCTGCAGCGCCTCATCGACACGCTCGATGCCAGCCCCGCCATAGTCAGGACCGCCACCTGGGATGTCGTTGCCTGGAACCGCGCCGCGCGGGTCGTGCTGACCGACTACAGCGCCCTGCCCGAGGGCGAGCGCAACATCCTGCGTTTTATGTTCCTGCGCCCCGCCATCCGCGCCAAGCAGCACGACTGGCAAAACCTGGCCCGTTTCGTGGTCGGCTCGTTCCGTGCCGATGCGGCACGCGCCGGCGCTGTCTCCGAGGTGCGCGAACTCGTCGACGAACTCTGCAGCGCTAGCCCTGAATTCGACGCGCTGTGGCGCGAAAACGACGTGCTCAGCCACGGCGACGGGACAAAGCGCCTCAAGCATCCAAAACTCGGCGATATCGAGCTGGAATATTCGGGCTTCGCGGTCGACGGCCGGCCGGATTTGAGCCTGACCGTCTACAACCCGGTCGACAGCGCCGTCGCCGACCGTATTCGCGCGCTGGCTCTCGCCCAACACCCCAAAGAGTAAGGGCCTGATAACCCGTCCGCGGGGAATGACTCCCGCCCTCAAGCGCGCTCGCAGACCGCTTTCAGAATCTGCAAGGTCGGCCCCCAGTAGAGATTGGCATGCGGACGGATCGCCGGTTCGGCAAAATCGCTGAGCGTCAGCGTCAGCAGCGTTCCCTCATCCGCCGGCGCCAGATCGAAGCTGACCACCGTGTGGTTTTCGGGCACGTCCGCCAGACGCGGGGCCGACAACGTGCTCCAGTAGCTGTAGGCGAACAGTCGCTCCGGCTCAAAAGCGCGGATGGTGCCATGGTTCTCGAACGGCATTCCGTGCAGCAGTCCGCGCATCACGATCGCGCCGCCGGCCTGCCCTTGCAGGCTGACGGTCAACTCCTCGTCGGACATCCATTGCGGGATCATTTCTGGCGTCGTCAGTATCCGCCAGACCTTGGCCGGCTCGGCACCGATGACGACGGTCTTGGTGATCGGCGCGGTAGACTCACTCATGCGAAGCAAGTTTATCGCGAATGCGGCGGCGACAATATCGCCGGTCCAAGAGTTGCGGATGCCGTCATTGCCCTTGCCCTGCGCACGATTGCAGCAGCGCGGCTTGCGAAGCGATCGTGGCCCGTGGCATCTGTCGGCTCCACCAGCGCAGACGGGCAGCATGACACCACGCCAGACACGGCAGAGCGGCAGGCAGGCGGCGCCCGGCGTCAGTCTCAACCGCGCCCTCTCAAAACTTGGCCTGTGCTCGCGCACGCAGGCGGATGTGCTGATCGCGGAGGGCCGCGTG
>NZ_RZTC01000099.1:7660-24422 GCF_004023165.1 Mesorhizobium sp. M7A.F.Ca.MR.176.00.0.0
GCGGCAAGGTCGTGCGCAATGCAGCCCTGCGGGTCGACCTCGACCGCGACCGCATCGTCGTCGACGACAGGCCGGTGGTTGCCGAGCGCAAGGTCTATCTCATGCTCAACAAGCCGCGCGGGCTGGTCACCACCCGCGACGACCCGCAGCAGCGCGACACCGTCTATGCCTGCTTCGAAGGGCTCGACCTGCCCTTCGTCTCGCCGGTCGGCCGCCTCGACAAGGCCAGCGAAGGCCTGCTGCTGATGACCAACGACACCCGGTTTGCCAACCGGCTGATGGACCCGGCTTCGCATTTGCCGAAAACCTACCGCGTGCAGATCGGCACGGTGCCGGACGCGGCGATGTTGAAGACGTTGCGCGCGGGCGTGAGCGTCGACGGCGAGATCCTGACCACGAATTCGATCGAATTTTTGCGCAGCGGCGACCGCACCGCCTGGCTGGAGATCGTGCTCGACGAAGGCCGCAACCGCCACATCCGTCGCCTGCTCGCCGCGCACGGCGTCGAGGTCCTGCGCCTCATCCGCATCGCCATCGGCCGCCTGCCGCTCGGCGACCTCGCCAAGGGCACGGCACGGCATTTGACACCGGAGGAACTGGCGCTGCTGACGGGGTGAGCAGCGCTTGCGCTGGTGCAGGCTCACAGCAATCCTTCCTGACGGAAAGCTGTCAGGAGGCCTGGCCTATAAGTCGGATGGGAGCCGGCCACGGCTTCAACGATCAGGGAGCCAATGCGATGAACCTCGTCTCTGTCCGCATCATCACGTCGGACGTTCAGCGCCTCGTGCGCTTCTACGGCGAGATCACCGGCATGCCCGTGACGGTCTACACGGAAGACTTCGCCGAACTGGCGACACCGGCCTGCACGCTGGCGATCGGCAGCACGCGCACCTTGATGCTGTTTGGCGGCGACATCGCCCGCCCCGCCGACAACCACACCGTCATCATCGAGTTCCGCGTCGGCGACGTCGATGCTGAATTCGCCAGGCTCTCGGACCTCCTCAGGAATATCACTGTGCAGAAGCCGACCACCATGCCCTGGGGCAACCGCTCGCTGCTGTTTCGCGACCCCGATGGCAATCTGGTAAATTTCTTCACGCCGGTGACCGCCGAAGCGATCAAGAAATTCGACAGATAGGGCGGAAGCGGCGCCGCTGGCCAAAGCCGCCCTACTTCTGGTTCCATTTCCGGATGACCGGCTCGCTCAAATCATGCTCGTAGCCGAGCACGCTGATGCTGGCTGTTTCGAGCACAAGCAGCGCGCCGCCTTCGGGCGGCAGGCCAATCCAGCGCGCCGCCAGCACGCGCAAGAAATGCGCGCTGGAAAACACCAATATGCCGGCGTTGGCCTCGCGCAGCCCGGCGATAATCCTGTCGGCCCGCACGCCGACATCGGCCGCCATCTCGCCCTTTGGACAACCATCGCGAAACACATTCCAGCCGGGGCGCTCGGCCAGGATCTGTTTTGTCGTCAGCCCCTCATAGGCGCCGTAGTCCCATTCCTGCAGATCGTCCTTCTTGGCGCTCTGCGCGCCGAAGCCGGCCAGTACGCTGGTGTTGTAGGCGCGCTGCGACGGGCTCGACCATACGGCCGAAAAAGACAGCCCCTTGAGCCTATCGGCGACACCCCGCGCCGCGGCCTCGCCAACCGGGGTCAACGGCATGTCGGTGCGGCCGGTATGCTGCCCCGAAAGGCTCCACGCCGTCTCGCCATGCCGGACCAGATGGATTTGGGGATACACGCTGCTCATGGGATGCCTTTCGATGTGGTCCGGCACCTTAAGCGACGATGCGGCAAAGGGGAATCCGCTTGGCACAAAACTGCGTGGTCGCCTGGCCTTGATCCGCGGCAGGCCGGCCCTGTGATCGGCCCGAGGCCGCAACTATATCAAGGCCAGCCTCCACAAGGCTCCCGCCACCACAAGGGCACGGGCCCTTGCACAACAAGTCGAGATCGTCATGTACAAACATCTGCTCATCGCCACGGACGGATCGGAACTGGCCGACAAGGGCGTTACTCACGGCCTAACGTTGGCCAAGGGCCTCGGCGCTGCTGTCACCTTCGTCACCGTCTCGGAACCATTCCCGATCTTCGCCTTGGGCGGTGCCATGGCCGGCTATGCCGCCGGCAACGAACTGGCTGCCTACAAGGAAGAGGCGGGACGACACGCTAAGGAAGTGCTCGACAAGTGCAAGGCGTCGGCGAACGCCGTCGGCGTATCCGCGGAGGTCGTGCATGTCGAGGACAAGCGGCCCGCCGAAGCCATCCTGGAACTGTCGCGGGCCCTGGGCTGCGACCTGATCGTCATGGCTTCGCACGGCCGCCGCGGACTGGGCAAGCTGCTTCTCGGCAGCCAGACGGCGGAAGTGCTGTCCTACACGGAAATCCCGGTTGCGGCTGGTCGTCCGCTAGGGCGTTTTCCCGGGCTGGAACTGACTTTCGGAATCATGCTCAAATAACAGCCGGAGACCATCCCGGCGCGGCTGTCGTGCGCCAACATTGTTCGACCGCGCCGGAGAAAATTGACGAATGGCGGACGAGGGTCGCACCAGCATAATTCCCAGCGGAATGCCGCAGTCGGCCGCCATGCTGGCCGACGTCAAACGGGCGATGGCGACCACCGCAAGCCTCAACCGCTTGACCTTCAACGACGCGGCTGAAGTCCGGACCCTGTTCAGCGAACTCATTGGCAGGAAAGTCGACGACAGCTTCCTGCTGATCCCGCCCTTCTACACGACCGGCGGATCCGATATCCGCGTCGGGCGCAATGTCTTCATCAATCAGAACTGCACCTTTTATGATCTTGGCGGGCTCGACATCGCCGACGATGTCATGATCGGGCCGAATGTCAGCCTCATCACCTCGGGCCATCCCCTCGAACCGTCGCGGCGTCGCGCCTTCACGACCGCAAAGCCGATCGTGATCGAACGCAATGTCTGGATCGCGGCCGGCGCGACGGTCATCGGCGGCGTGACGGTGGGCGAAAACTCGGTTGTCGCGGCGGGTTCCGTGGTCACTAGGAACGTTCCCCCGAACACGCTTGTCGGGGGAAACCCGGCCAACGTCATCAGGTCGATTGCCGAATGAGGGCGCGACTTTTCATCGGGCGGCCGGACCGACAGATCGTAGTGACATCGTCGCTATGCTATGCTGTTAACGCAGGGAAGGAGCCCATTCATGCGCAAGGACTTCATGCTTGAAGCGTTGCAGCGTGCCACTGAAGACACGTTGCTCAACCGCGACATCTTTACTGTCGAGCCGGATGTCTACGCCGCTTTTCTGGAACGTCTCGACGCGCCGCAGCATCCGAACCACCGGTTGCGCCGCACCATGACGACAAAGCCTCCATGGGACGCTGCATGACGCTAATGATCACGCTCCGCGCCAATCCCCACCGGCCGCTTAGGATGCCGAAGACCAGAGCGCGGCCTCCAAGACCAGATACCCGCCCAGCATCAGCAGCCCGGCGAAGAACACCGTGCGAAACGTCTCGACGCTCATCGCCTGGCGCAGCGCCTGGCCGGCGAACATGCCGGCGAGCGCCGGCGCAAGCGCCAGGACCGATCCCGCCAGTTGCATTGTCGGCGATGCGAACGCGCCTGCCTTGAACAACCCAAGGGCAAGAGCCGCCGTCGACACGGTGAAGGACAGGCCGAGCGCTTGGATGAGGTCTTCCCGGCCCAGCCGCAGCGATTGCAGATAGGGCACGGCCGGGATGACGAAGACCCCGGTGGCGCCGGTGACCAGCCCGGTCGCCACACCGACCAGCGGTGATACCAACGCCTCGTGGTGCGCCGGCGTGGTGAAGCCAAGCTTGAGCAGGCCGAGAATGGCGTAAAGCACCAGCGCCGCACCGAGCCCGGCCGAGGCAACGCCAGAGTGTGTGCCGGTGAGCAGGCCGGTCCCGGCGACGGTGCCAAGCACGACGCCGGCCATCATCGTCCACAACCGATTGCACAGCCCGCCGAAGGATGGGCCGGTGAACAACTGCCAAAGATTGGTGACCAGCGACGGGATCAAGAGCAGGGCAGCCGCCTGCGCCGGCGGCATCGTTACCGCCAGCAGCCCCATCGCCACGGTCGGCAGCCCCATGCCGACGGCACCCTTGACGAAGCCCGCGGCAAGGAAGACCGCGCCGATCCAGGCGATGACGCCGACGCTCAGCACGGTCGTTCCTTCGGGGTGCCGCTTCGATCAGTCATGCAACAGCATGTCCGCCGCATGATCGTCGGGTGCGGGTTTTGCAGGCGTTGCTTCATGGTGGACAGGGGCAGCCATCGCCACGCAACCGCACTGGCCGGGCTCCGCTCGCGCCATGGCAAGCGAGGCCACCGCGATCGCAAGCACGATCGCCGCGCTTTCAAGTATGCCGGGTCCATGCCGGCCTGGCGCCTTTTCGCTCATCGCGCATCTCCATCGCAAAAGATTTGACTGACATGCCGGCCGCCCACAATGTGGAAGTTACGCCGTCAGCCTTCGCCTACGCCGAAGGCTGAAACCCTGCAGGAGAAGAAAGATGCGCTTCGATCTTACCGATCTCCGGCTGTTCCTGCTGGTCGCCGAGCGCGGCAGCATCACCCATGGTGCCGAACTTGCGGGGCTGGCGCTCGCCTCCGCCAGCGCCCGCATCAAGGGCATGGAGGAAAGCCTCGGCGCGCCGCTTTTAGAGCGGCGGCGGCGCGGCGTGGTGCCGACGGCCGCCGGGCAGGCGCTGCTGCACCATGCGCGGGCGGTGCAGAACCAGATCGAGGCGATGACCGGCGACCTCGGCGCCTATGCCACGGGCTTGCGCGCCCGCGTGCGGCTGATGGCCAACACGGCCGCCACCAGCGCGCTGCTGCGCGACATGCTGCCGGCCTTCCTCGTCGCGCATCCCGGCATCGACATCGACCTCGACGAGCGCCCAAGCCACGAGATCGCAGAGGCGGTGGCAAGCGGTGCCGCCGATCTCGGCATCGCCGCGACCTGGGCCGGCCTTTCGCATCTGGAGCAGAAGCCGTTCTTCATCGACAGGCTCATGGTGATCGCCGCGCGAGACTGGCCCGACCTCGAAGGCAATACGACCAACCTCGGCGACCTGCTCGGCGAAGCCTTTGTCGGCCTGAGCGCCGGCCATCCCTTGCAGGAGCACATCACCCGTCAGGCCGCCCGCCTTGGCGGCCATCTGCACTTCCGCATCCGCGTGCCCGGCCTCGACAATGTCTGCCGGCTGGTCGCCCAGGGCGCCGGCATCGCCATCGTGCCCGAAAGTGCCGCGCGCCGCTCGGCACGCTCGCTGCGAAGCCTGCGGCTGACCGACGACTGGGCGACGCGCCAGCTGAACCTCTGTGCCCGCCGCTTCGATGAGTTGACGCCACAGGCAAAACTGTTGGCGGCAGCGCTGGTCTGAGCCCTGACAGCGACCACCTATCCCCAGCAGCGCTGAATCATTGCCTTGCTTTTCAAATATCCGTGACGTAGCTTGTTTACACATTGGCAAAAAAATAGCCAAAGTTTTTTCCTTTTGTGAAAGACTGGGACTTTGCGGGAACATCTCGATCTGACCGATCGGCGGCTGGTCAAACAGCTGTCGCAGGATGCGCAGCCGGGCATCAACCGCATCGCCGAGATGTTGGCGATTTCGGTGCCGACGGTGCGCACGCGGCTGCGCAACCTGCTCGACCGCAACCTGCTCAAGATCGTCGGCCTGCTGAACCTGACCGAGCGCCCCGAGTTGATCTCGGCCATTGTCGGCATCAATGCCCAGGGGCGCGGCCGGGCCCGCGAACTGGCACAGCGCATTTCCGAACTGCCCTTCGTCAACTCGGCTTCGGTGGTCACCGGGCGCTTCGACATCATCGTCGACGTGACGGTGGCCGGTGACGTCGCCGATCTCTACCGCGTCACCAGCGAACTGATCCCCGGCGCCGGCGAGCCCGGCGAAGTCGTGCGCAGCGAAACCTTCGTCGTCATGGCGTCCTGCAACAAATGGGTCAGCCTGCCGGAAGGCTGCTGGTCGGACGACCGCAAGGAGCCGGCATGAAGATCGCGGTACTAGGCGGCCTCGGCCTGCAAGGTCGGGCGGCAATCGCCGACCTCGTCGCCAGCGTCGGCGTCGAGCAAATCGTCTGCGTCGATACCGCGGCGGATGGCCCGGCCCGGCTTGCCGGCCTGACCGATCTTGCCCGCGTGCGCTTCGTGGTGCCTGAAGGCGCGATCGGCCCGGCGCTGGCCACTGTGCTTGATGATGTCGACGCCGTCATCGACCTGTTGCCTCAGCCGCTGATGCGCCAGGCGGTGCAGGCCGCGATCGCCACGCGCACGCCGCTGGTCACCACCAATTACGCCAAGTCGATCGCCGACCTGGCGCCAGCCGCCGAACAGGCCGGCGTCTCGATCATGACCGAATGCGGGCTCGACCCCGGCATCGACCTCGTGCTGTACGCGCGCGCCGCCAGGCAGTTCGACTCGATTTCCTCGATCGATTCCTATTGCGGCGGCATCCCCGAGCCGAAGGCGATGGCCAAGCCGCTGTGCTACAAGGTGAGCTGGAATTTCGACATGGTCCTGGTCAGCCAGAATCGCGACAGCGTGATGATCGAGGACGGGAAACGCGTCGCGGTGCCGGCCGGCCAGCAGCACGACAATCCGTTCATCCATGAAATCGAGGTTGCGGGTCTGGGCAAGCTCGAAGCCTTCCCCAATGGCGATGCGCTGCATTATGTCGAGATGCTGGACGCCGCCAAGGGATTGCGCCGCTCCGGCCGCTACACGCTGCGCTGGCCGGGATGGTCGGCCTTCTGGGCGCCGCTGAAGGAGCTTGGCTTCCTCTCCGAAGACAAGGTGCCCGGCACCGGCAACAGCCCGCGCGAATTCCTCGGCCGTCTGCTCGGCCCGCAACTGCAATATGGTCCCGGCGAGAAGGACCTGTGCGTGATGCGCAATGTCTTTTCCGGCCTCGAAGACGGCCGCGCCAAGACGGTGACGTCGGACCTGATCATCGAGCGGGACCTGGCTTCGGGCCTGTTCGGCATGAGCCTCGGCGTCGGCTATCCCGCCAGCATCGTGGCGCAGATGCTCGCGCGGCGTGAGATCACCAGAACGGGCCTTTTGAACCCGCTGCTGGACGTGCCCGACATCAGGTTCTTCGATGAACTGGCCAAGCGTGGCATCACAGTTTCCGAGACGGTGGCACGGGACTGAGGCAGGAAGATTTTCGAACGGTGGCTGCCGTCGGCAACGGCGCTGCCGCTCAAAAAGCACCCCAAAGGGTGAAAAACAACGTGGAACAATAAAACAAGGAGGAATACCGAAATGAAGATTGCCAGACTTTTCATCGCCGGGCTTGCACTCGCCGGGCTCACTGCCGCTGCCAGTGCCGGTACGCTCGACGACATCACCAAGCGCGGCGAGTTGCGCGTCGCCGTGCAGACTCAAGGACCGCCCTTCTCGCTGGTTGGCGCCAACGGCGAACGCACCGGCAGTTCGGTCGAACTGGCCGAACTGATGGCCAAGGAAATGGGTGTGAAAATCACGTTCCTCGACTTCGACTGGGATGGTCTGATTCCGGCGCTGTTGTCGGGTAAGGCCGACCTTCTGGTCGCCGACATGACACCGACGCTGGCGCGTGGCATGAAGGTCGCCTTCACCACGCCTTACATGTATACGGGCAGCACTGTCTTCACCAAGGCCGACAGCAAGTTCAAGACCACCGAGGACTGCAAGGCCAAGGGCACTAAGATCGCCGTGCTGCTCGGCGCCACCGGCGAGAAGGAAGCCAAGAACGCCTTCCCCGATGCGGACATCAAGAGCTACAAGGGCGGCGGTCCGCTGCTGCTCGACGCCGTCAACAACGGCCAGGCCGATTGCGGCGTCAACGACGTCTCGGCGGTCAAGGGCCAGTCGACCGCCTATCCGGCCGGCAGCTTCACCATCATGCCGGACCTGTTGTCGAAGGAGCCGCTTGCCTTCGCCACCCGCTATGACGAGCCGGACCTGTTGATCTGGATGAACCTGTTCCTCAACCAGGTCACCATCGACGGACGCCTGCAGAAGAACCTCGACTACTGGGTCAATTCCGACGCCTGGAAGAAGGATCACTGAGGAATTGAATTAGCGAGTAGCGAATAGGGAGTAGCGAATAGGGAATGGCCGTTCCGGCCATGCTTTGCTGCTCCCTAATTCTCTACTCGCTATTCGCTATTCGCTACTCGCCCTTCCTGCACTCTGGGGATTGCACCCAACGATGCTCGAAAATTTCAGTTTCCGCACCATCGTCGAATACCTGCCGCTGTTCGGACAGGGCCTGATCACGACCGTCTGGCTGTCGGCGCTGTCCTTTGTCGGCGCGCTCATCGTCGGCATCGTGCTGTGCGCCATGAACCTGCAGCGCGGCTGGCTGTTTCGTGTGCCGGCCAAGGCCTATATCGATGCGGTGCGTGCCACGCCCTTGCTAGCGCAGCTCTATTTTCTCTATTTCGGCCTGCCCCGGCTCGGCTTCGTGCTGCCGGAACTCGTCGTCGGCATCCTCGCGCTGTCGCTGAACAGCGGCGCCTATATCGCTGAAATCATTCGCGCCGGCATCCTGTCGATCCCGCGCGGCCAGGTCGAAGCCAGCGTCGCTTCGGGCATGACCTATGTCCAACGCATGCGCTTGGTCGTCCTGCCGCAGGCCTTCAAGGTGACGATCCCGCCGCTGCTTGGCCAGGCGATCGTGCTGGTCAAGGATTCCGCCCTTCTGTCGCTGATCTCGGTTTCCGAACTGACGCGCGCCGGCCAATTGCTCGCCTCCGACCGCTTCATGCCGGCCGAAGGTTTCCTCACCATCGCTGCTTTCTATTTGCTGCTGTATTACGGACTGAAAGGACTGGCTGGCGTCTCCAGCCGCTGGCTCGGCACGGCGGGGGCGCGGACATGATCTGGCAACAACTGCAAAGCCTCGCCGGCTCCTATCCGCTGGCCCTGCGCGGCCTCGGCATGACCGTGATGCTGTCACTGATCAGCCTTGTGCTCGGCACCCTGCTCGGCTTCGGCCTCGGCATCCTGCGGACCGGCGGCAACCGGCTGATCTCGGGCTTGATCGGGGCCTGGGTCGACCTGATTCGCGGCACGCCGTTCCTGGTGCAGATCTTCCTGATCTTCTTCATCCTGCCTGAGTTCGGTATCGAACTCGATGCCTTCACCGCCGGCATCATCGCGCTGACCAACCTCGCCGCCTGCTTCATCTGCGAGATCGTCGTCGCCGGCATCCGCTCGGTGCCGACAGGTCAGGTCGAGGCGGCGCTGGCGTCCGGCCTGTCGCGCTTGCAGCGCATGCGCCAGGTGGTCCTCCCACAGGCGATGCGCATCGTGCTGCCGCCGCTGGTCGGGCAGTATGTGCTGCTGATCAAGGATTCTTCTGTCGTCTCAGCGATCGGGCTCACCGACCTCACCCGGGTTGGCTGGCTGGTGGTGCAGCGTGTGCCCAACGGCCTGCTGGTCTTCTTCCTCGTCGGCGTCGGCTATTTCATCGTTTGCTATCCGCTGATCATGCTGGCCCGCCGGCTGGAGCAGCGCATGGGCGCGGCGCATGGCGAGGTGCAGTTGTGACTTCCAACCCCAAAGGTCCAGAAAACATGACCAAAACGGGTCTTGCCAAAACCGGCATGATCGACTTTCGCGGCGTCAACAAATGGTTCGGCACGCTCAATGTGCTCAAGGATATCACGCTCAGCGTCGAGCCGCGCGAAGTGGTCGTCGTCTGCGGCCCGAGCGGCTCGGGCAAGAGCACGCTGATCCGCTGCGTCAACGGCCTGGAGGCGATCAAGGACGGCGACCTCGTCGTCGACGGCCAACGCCTGGGCGACCCCGCCACCAACATGACGCAGCTGCGCACCGAGATCGGCTTCGTCTTCCAGTCGTTCAACCTCTACCCGCATAAGACGGCACTCGAAAACGTCACGCTCGCCCCAATCCATGTCCGCAAGATCCCGCGCGCCGAGGCTGAAAAAGCAGGCCGCGAATTGCTGGCCAAGGTTGGCCTCGCCGACAAGGTCAATGCCTATCCCGCACAGCTCTCCGGCGGCCAGCAGCAGCGCGTGGCGATCGCGCGTTGCCTCGGCATGCGGCCCAAGATCATGCTGTTCGACGAGCCGACCTCGGCGCTCGATCCCGAGATGATTTCCGAAGTGCTCGACGTCATGGTGGCGGTCGCCGAGGAAGGCATGACCATGATGGTGGTGACGCACGAGATGGGCTTTGCCCGCAAGGTAGCCCAGCGCGTGGTGTTCATGGACGCCGGCGCCATCGTCGAAAGCGGCACGCCGGACGAGTTCTTCTCACACCCCAAGACCGACCGCAGCCGCGCTTTTCTGAGCAAGATTCTCAGGCATTGAGGCGCGGTCAGGCCGCCTCTTCCGGATTGCCGCCAATGGCGAACGCAACCCGGCCGCGGCGCCTCAGCAACACGATGGCGAGGAAGGCGATGACGCCGCTCGCGGCGACGACCACCAGGACCCACAGGGAATTGGCGACGGATGTCCGCGCCATCATGAAGGCGAGCGCGAACGGCGCGAAGGCCGAGGTGAACTGACGGGCAGCGCTCGCCCATCCGAGCCGCGCGCCATAGCCTTCGCGGCCGAAGAGTTCGAGTGGCAAGGTGCCGCCGACGATGCTGGTGAGGCCTGAACCGAGGCCGAACAGCAACACGAACAGGAAGGCGCCGGGCAGCCATGGCGTGGTCAGCAGCAGTGCGCACAGCCCGGCTGTGATCAGCGATGCGGCGATGACGGCGAGGTGCGTCTGCTGCAGGCGGCCGCCAAACAGCATGTTGATCAGCCGGCTGGCGACCTGCGCCGGTCCGAACAGGGTCGAGACGAAGAGGCCTGCGGTTCCGAGCCCCAGCGCCGCCGTCAGCGGCACCATGTGGATGAGGATCGCCGACAGCACGAAGCCCTCGGTGGCGAACCCCGCCAGCATGAGCAGGAACACGGCCCGGCCACGCCGCGGATCGAGCGGCGCGCCCGCTTCAGGGATCGGCTCGCGTTCTTGGCTTCTGGCCGTTGCGTGGCGGCGCGACAGGCGCATCAGCCAGGCGTGGATCGGCAGGCAGAGCCCGAGATTGAGAGCGGCGAACAAGAAATAGACCTCGCGCCATGTCAGATGCGCATGCAGCGCCGAGGTCAGTGGCCAGAACAGGGTCGAGGCAAACCCGGCGATCAGCGTCAGATGGGTGATGCTGCGTTGCGGCCGGGGAACCCCGATCTGCACGATCGCGACGAAGGCAGCGCTGTAGAGGACGAAGCTGGAGGCCAGTTCCATTGCCAGCAATGCCAGAACGAAGCTCACGCGGTCGGGCGCGACGGCGCACAGCGCCAGCGCCACGGCTGCCGCCACCGAGCCGACGGTCATGATGCGGCCGGCGCCGAAGCGGTCGGCCCACCGCCCGGCAGTCGGCGCGAACAGGCTGCCGGCAAAGAGCGAGGCCGACAGCGCGCCGAATACCCAGCCTTCCGTGAGCCCGAACTCCCCAGCCATTGCCGGCGCGAGGATCGAGAAGCTGTAATAGAGCGTGCCGTAGCCGATGATCTGGGTCAGCCCAAGCGCCCAGATTGCCTTGCGCAGGACAGATCGTTCAGGCATCGACGCCATTCTCTCGCGTCTCGGTGGCTGGCGCGGTTGCGCAGCCGCAACCCGATGCGCCGGTTGCCTTGGCGTCCGCATCCCTGACACAGCAGGCATCGACAGCGGCGGGAGGCCCGCCGCAGCAGCCGGCGCTTTCCGATGCCGTCACGACACCGACGGCGCTGCACACGCCGGTCTCCGGCAGCACCAGCCGGACTTCGCGGGCCGCGGCATGGTCTCCGGCAATATCGGCCACCACCGAGCGGACTTGCTCGTAGCCGGTCGCCATCAGGAAGGTCGGGGCACGGCCGTAGGATTTCGAGCCGACGATGGTGAAGCCCGGTTCGGGGTGCGCGAGCTCTGCAATGCCATGCGCCGGAACCGTGCCACATGAGTGGAAGTTTGGATCGATCAGCGGCGCCAGCGCCGGCGGCGCTTCGACGGCGGGATCGAGCGCGATGCGGATTTCGCTCAGGAACGACAGGTCTGGCCTGAAGCCGGTGGTGACGACGATGCGGTCGATGACCAGGTTGAACGGCTTGCCACCCAGGTTGGCGTCGACCACGAGGCCCTCGCCTTGTCTCTCGATGCCGTTGGCGGCGAAGGGCGCCAGCATGTTCAGCCTGCCATCCGCCATGGCCTGCCTGGCCGCCAATCCAAGCGCGCCGCGTTCCGGCAACTGGTCGTTCAGCCCGCCGCCGAGCAGTCTCTCGATGCTGGCGTGGCGCAGCGCCCAGAAGACTTCGGTGCCAGGCGCCGCATCCTGCAACTCCATCAGCGCCAAAGCGACGTTGATGGCCGAGTGCCCGCCGCCGATGACCAGGATGCGCTTGCCCGCATAGTCTTCTCTCGCCTTGCCGACCACGTCGGGAATACCATAGGCGATGCGTGCCGACGCCTCGCCTTCGCCGGCAACCGGCAGCCCGTCGACGCCGATCGGATTTGGCCGCCACCATGTTCCGGACGCGTCGATGACCGCGCGCGCGAGAACGCGGTGTTCGCCGCCGGCATCGCGATAGCGGATAACGAAGGGCGCGTCCTTGCGGCCATCATTGGCGACCTTGTCGTGCCCCTGACGGGTGATCGCGGTGACCTCGGCGCCGAGCTTCAAATTGGCGGCGATCGCGGGAAGCCGGCCAAGCGGCGCCAGATAATCGCGCACGATCTCGCCGCCGGTCGGCAGGCGCTGGCTGTCCGGCGCTGTCCAGCCGGAGCGGTCGAGCAGCGCTCGCGCCGCCGTATCGATGTTGTATTTCCATGGCGAAAACACCCGCACATGTTCCCATTCGAGCAGCGCCGCACCCACGCTTTCGCCGCGTTCCAGGACGAGCGGAGTGATGCCGCGCTCGACCAGATGCGCCGCGGCTGCCAGTCCGACCGGGCCGGCGCCGATCACCGCGACGGGAAGGTTTGCCATCACGTCCATAGGTTCCATCCTTCCGGTATGTTCGAATTATAAGCGCAAAAAAATCAAGCCAGTGCTTTGCCGACGGCGGGTGCGCAGGCGGCATCGGCGCAGCACTCGTCGGCGAGATAGCCGATCAGCGCATTCATGCCGGGATAGTTGGCGCGGCAGATCAGCGTCGTCGCCTGCCGCTCCTGCGTCACCAAGCCGGTGTCGACCAGCCGCTTGAGGTGATGCGACAGCGTCGATGACGGGATGTCCAGTTTTTCCTGGACACTGCCGACGGCAAGCCCGTCATCACCGGCGCGCACCAGGATACGATAGAGCTGAAGCCGCGTCGGATTGCCGAGTGCTTCAAGCTGGACGGCTGCTTTTTCGAGTTTCATGGAAATAAACTACGCGGCACTTTTCGCGCCGTCAACTTAATTTCGAAAATTATGGAAATAGCATCAGCCGGCGCGTTTGCCCAAGGCGCCTGTGACCACCTCGCCATCCTCCTTGGTGAACGCGCCGATCTCCGGGTTGGGCAGGATGTCCAGCACCTTTTCCGACGGCCGTGCAAGGACGACGCCGAGCGGGCTGACCACGATCGGCCGGTTGATCAGGATCGGATGTGCCAGCATGAAATCGAGGATCTGCTCGTCGGACCATTTCGGGTCGGCAAGGCCGAGTTCGGCATAGGGGGTGCCCTTCTCGCGCAGCAGGTCTCGCGGTATGATGCCCATCGCGGCGATCAGTTCGACCAGCCTTTGTCGCGACGGCGGCGTCTTCAGATATTCGATCACCTCCGGCTCCTCGCCCGACTGCCGGATGATGGCCAGCGTGTTGCGCGACGTGCCGCAATCGGGATTGTGATAGATGGTGATAGTCATTTCGAGGCCTTCCCGGTCGACATGGTATTCCGGACGGCGCCGCCCTTCTCGTACCAGCCCTTGCTGCGGTTCACGATCCACACCACCGACAGCATGACCGGAACCTCGATGAGCACCCCGACCACGGTGGCAAGGGCCGCGCCCGAATTCAGCCCGAACAGCGCGATCGCGGCGGCCACCGCCAGCTCGAAGAAGTTCGACGCGCCGATCAGCGCCGATGGTCCAGCCACGCAGTGCCGCTCGCCGCTGAGGCGGTTGAGCAGATAGGCAAGACCGGAGTTGAAATAGACCTGGATCAGGATCGGCACTGCCAGCAGCACGATCACCAGCGGCTGCGCAATGATCTGCTCGCCCTGGAAGCCGAACAGCAGCACCAGCGTGGCCAGCAAGGCAATCAGCGACAAGGGCTGCAGCGTGGCAAGCAGGGCATCGAGCCCGGCCTGTCCCCTCGCTGCCAGCAGCCGGCCACGAACCAGCTGCGCGACGATCACCGGCGCGACGATGTAGAGTGCGACCGACAGCATCAGCGTGCCCCATGGGACGGTGATCGCCGACAGGCCGAGCAGCAGGCCGACGATGGGCGCGAAAGCGACGATCATGATCGCGTCGTTGAGCGCTACTTGCGAAAGTGTGAAATTCGGCTCGCCGCGCGTCAGGTTCGACCAGACGAAAACCATCGCCGTGCAGGGCGCCGCAGCAAGGATGATCAGTCCGGCAATGTAGGAATCAATCTGCACGGCGGGCAGCCACGGCCGGAACAGCCAGCCGATAAAGAGCCAGCCCAGCAGCGCCATCGAGAACGGCTTCACCGCCCAATTGATGAACAGCGTCACGCCGATGCCGCGCCAATAGGTGCCGACCCTGGCCAGCGAGGCGAAATCGACGCGCAAGAGCATCGGCACGATCATCAGCCAGATCAGCACGGCGACAGGAATGTTGACCCTGGCGATCTCGGCCGACGCGATGGCGCCGAACACGCCTGGCAGCAGATGGCCAAGCGCGATGCCCGCGACGATGCACAATGCCACCCACACCGTCAGATATTTCTCGACGAAGCCGATGCCGGGCCGCACCGCCCCAGCTGCGTTCAGAGCATGATCGGTCATGATGGCTTTCCTTGTTCGAACGCGCGCGGCGGACAGTCACAAGCCCCTCAGCAGTCACAGGTCACGGCATTGATGACCGGACGGCAGAGCTCCGGCGCGCCATTGCAGCAATCTTCCATCAGATAGGCCAGCAGGTCGCGCAGGCCGGTCATGTCGGCGACATAGCGCACGGTCCTTCCGTCGCGTTCGGGACGGATCAGCCCGGCATGGGCGAGCACCTTCAGATGCGCCGACATGGTGTTCTGGACCGTGTCCAGCCTCGTTGCGATCTCGCCCGCCGGAATGCCTTCCGGACCGGCACGCACGAGCAGCCGGAAGACATCCAGCCGCGTCTCCTGGCCAAGTGCGGCCAGCGCGTTCAAAGTGCTTTTCTTATCCATATATCCGAATCCTTGGATTTATGGATATCGGCTTCCCAGCGATCTGTAAAGCGTGTCCGCCGCCATCATGTGACGGCAAGCACCTTTCCCGTATCGTGCTGGCGCACGAAGTCCACGCGGGCGCCGTCCCAATGGTAGCTGTAGTGGCGACCCTGCACTGGAATGGTAATGACATCGGGCCAGAAGATGCCGATGCAGCCGCCGCCCGGCATGCGCACGCTGTTCCATACCAGTCCGTCGCTGTCTGCTGCCCGCAGCGCCCGCCCTTCCGCCTGCGAGGCGGAATAGTCGTCCGGGTCGAGCACGCCGGGCACGGCGTTGACGTCATCGAGGTCGCGGTCGACGCTGCCGATCAGCACGCGGAAATCCGCCGTCCAGCCCGGCCCCTCGTTGGTGGCGCGCATGAACTTCTGATGATGGTGGATGGTCTCGGCCAGAGCGACATCCTCACTGTCGCCGGCATAGTAGATGCCGTAGCTGCCATCCGAGAAGCGACCTGGCCTCAGCGTCGAGCAGTGCACGAAGGGCGCCATCACGAAGCTGGCGCCGGGGCCGGAAACCCGCCTTGCGGCCGACACCTTGCCGAGGTCGCCGATCTCGAACCTTATGCGCGGGTTGGTCTTCGCCTCGACCGAGGCCAGCGCCTCCCAGTCGCGCGGGTCGGCAATGTCCTCGAACAGGTCGATGGGCGGATGGATGGAGCGGATGATGCGGAAGGTCTGGGGCCAGTCAACGCGGCGACGGACCGCAAGCCCACTCACCATGCACCACGCTCCGCATCGAGCCATTCGCGCATCGCCGAGAGATCGGAGATTTCGCCGCGCAGCATCAGGTCGAGGGCCGACTGGCCGCCGAAGGTGGCATTGGGCTTGCGGATCCAGGCGTAGCCCCGTGCCGGCTCCGTGAACAGATAGCGCAGGCCCTTATGGATGCCCATCAGATGCGCCATGCGGGTGCGCAGGTCGCGGTCGATCCTGCCGACGCCGCCTTCTTTCCAGCGTGCCCAGGTCCGGGCCGATATGCCGCCGAGCAGGATACAGGCCTCGACGTCGCTAAGATTCCAGGCCTTGAACAGATTGACCGTGGTGCGCGCCAGCGCGCCGGCCTCGTCATCCGATATGACGCTGCCAACCGTGGCCGGTGTCGTGACAATGGACTGAAGCTGCATTTTGTTGCCTCGCTATTGGCAGATATATAGCATGAATTTGCCAATCGGCAAGGAGATCAGCAAGGCAGGGCCAATCGCTTTCAGGCCAATGACGGCTTCCGTCTTGTGAAGGCCACCAATCGCCAAAGTCGGCGCCGCCGCTCATCCGCCTGCCGGCACCTTCTCCCCCGTATAGTTACGGGGAGAAGGGAGCTGTGTCCGAACCGGATAGATAGGTAACAGAATGGACTGATTAGATGGGTGACAGTTT
>NZ_RZTC01000100.1:0-7510 GCF_004023165.1 Mesorhizobium sp. M7A.F.Ca.MR.176.00.0.0
CCTCAGGCTCTCTTGACTATGCTGTATCGCTCGACGGACCGCCTCTGTCGTCGTGGCGCTCCCATGAAGAACCTGGCCCATAGCGCATTCCTTGATTCGGAGGACAAGGATGCCCATCAAAATCTGGGATCAAACATCTAGTCCCTCATCGCTCACGCCTCGACGTAGAATACCAACTGGGGCACGTATATCGGTCTGGTTGACCATGCTGCTTCAAAGCCTTGCTGCCGAGCAGCGTAGCGCCTCATATCAGCCGTTGCGCGATACTGTGCGCCGCCTGGAAGCAGACATCGTCCCGAGATTCGGGATGTTCGGAATTTTCAGGCCACGTCCCGCCGAACTGGCTTGCCGCCATCAGCCGCGAACACCGCGCTCGCCTCGCTGACGATAGAGACATGATCCCTGGCGGCCTTGCCCGCAGCAGCGCCGTCTCCGCGCATGATTGCGGTGACGATTAACTCGTGTTCCTGCCAGGATTTGGCCAACCGTCCGGGCAGCATGAACTGAGCGCGCCGGAAGGGTGCCAACCGGCTGCGGGTCATCACGGTGAGATCGTGGATATGCGGGTTGTGGGCACCACGATAGAGCCGGGTGTGGAACTCGGTATTGAAATACTCGTAGTCCTCCTCGGCGCCCAGTTGCACCATCCGCGCCGAAGCCTGATGCTCGATTTCGAGCGAGCGGCGCTCGGCACTGGTCATGCGCTCGGCCGAGAAGCGCGCGCAGATCGCCTCCAGTTCGGCCATGCTCTCGAACATCGAGGCGAGATGCTCTTGCGTCACGACAGCCACGATAGCACCCCGGTTGGGCCGCCTTTCGACCAGCCCCATGGCGCTGAGGTGGCCGAGCGCCTCCCTGACCGGGGTGCGTGATACGTCGAAGCGGGCGGCGAGGGAGGTCTCGTCGAGCTTTTCGCCGGGGCGTAGGTAGCCGGTGACGATCCGGTCCCCGATCGCCCTCACCATCTGATCCACGGTCTTGCCCGACCTGATCAAGTTGCGCTTCCCCGACAAATCTCCTCCGCCCGTCTTCTTGTGGAGGGTCGACGCAGCGGCCCATCGACTCAACATACCCCTGTATGCCTCTATTTTAATCTGTCAAATTGGCTGTTTTCAAGGCAAGAAGTGCATGCAATTGCCCGCTACATAAGCAGGCTCTTTTAAATGTACGACTGATTCCATTCATTAATTTCGCCAAAGAAACTGGCATGGCGATTGCATGCACTTTGTTGACGGCATGTTAACCGGCCCGGAAAGGGTCCTACAGGGGAGCATTCACAATGACCGCGAGATTCACGCTTAACCGCCGCGAGCTACTCAAGACCTCCGCCGCTGGAGCCGCACTCGGGCTTGCGTCCGCTGCCTTCCCCATCAGCAGGGCCTTTGCCGCTGCCGCCACCGTCGGCTTCATCTATGTCGGGCCGAAGGACGACTACGGCTACAACCAGGCGCATGCCGAAGGGGCGGCGGCGTTGAAGGGTATCGAGGGCATCTCCATCGTCGAGGAGGAGAACGTGCCGGAGACGGTCGACGTCCAGAAGACGATGGAATCGATGATCAATCTCGACGGCGCCTCGCTGATCTTCCCGACCTCGTTCGGCTATTTCGACCCCCACATGCTGGCCATGTGCACGAAATTCCCCGACGTGCAGTTCCGCCATTGCGGTGGCATGTGGGACAAGGCCAAGCACCCGATGAATGCCGGCTCCTATTTCGGCTATATCGGTATGGGCCAGTATCTCAACGGCGTTGTCGCCGGCCACACTTCCAAGACGAAGAAGCTCGGCTTCGTCGCCGCCAAGCCGATCCCGCAGGTGCTGCTCAACATCAATTCCTTCCTGCTCGGCGCGCGCTCGGTTGATCCGACCATCACTTGCCAGGTCATTTTCACCGGCGAATGGTCGCTGGCGGTCAAGGAAGCGGAAGCCACCAACGCACTGGTCGACCAGGGCGCCGACGTTATTAGCTGCCATGTCGATAGCCCGAAAGTGGTGGTCGAGACGACCGCCGGCCGTGGGGCCTTCGTGTGCGGCTATCACGCCAACCAGAGCCCGCTGGCGCCGGAAAAATACCTCACCGGGGCCGAGTGGAACTGGGCCAAGGTCTACAAGATGTTCGTCGACGACCTCGTCGCCGGCACGCCACTGCCCAACTTCACGCGCGGTGGCCTGGCCGACGGCTTCGTCAAGATGAGCCCGCTCGGTCCCGCCGTCGGCGAGCCGACGCGCAAGCAGTTCGACGCCACGCTGGCCGAAATGATGAACGGCGGCTTCGCCGTCATCAAGGGACCGCTGAAGAGCAACAAGGGGGCTGTCGTCGCCACCGCGAGCCAAGCATTCCCGGAGACCGCGATCGAGCTCGAAAGCATGGATTATCTGGTCGAGGGCGTCGTCGGTTCGACCGCCTGATCTGAGGGGGTGGGGCGATGACGGACACGATGACAGGGGCCGGCATGCCGGCACTCTTCAGCGCCAAGGCCTATTCGGCGGCGGTGGAATGGATTGCGCGGCGGGCGGAGGCTTTGGTCATTCCGCTCGCGGCGCTGATCGTCGGCATGGCGCTGTTCAGCCTGTTCATTGTGCTCGTCGGCAAGTCGCCGATCCTGCTCTACCAGACCATGTGGCGCGGCGGCTTCGGCTCCTGGTTCTCGGTCCAGAACTCGCTGTCGCGCGCCGCTCCCCTGCTGCTGGCCGCGCTCTGCGTGGCCCTGCCGGCCCGGCTCGGCCTCGTCGTCATCGGCGGCGAGGGTGCAATCGTGCTCGGCGGCGTCGCCGCTGCGGCAGCCGGCACTGCGCTCAGCGGCGGGCCATCGTCAATCGTCATTCTTGCCATGGGCGTGGCGGGCATGGCCGCCGGCGGCATCTGGATCGGTGCCGTCGGCGCGCTGCGCCATTACCGGGCCGTCAACGAAACCATTTCCAGCCTGCTGATGGCCTACATCGCCATCGCGCTGATGAACCAGCTGGTGGAAGGGCCGTTGCGCGACCCGGCCTCGCTCAACAAGCCGTCAACGCAGCCGCTGGCGGACATCTACCGCATCGGCAACATTCCGGGCATGGACGTGCATTGGGGGCTGGTTGTCGGTGTCGTCGCTTGCATCCTCTCCTGGTTGCTCATCGAAAAGACCCGCTGGGGTTTTGCCGCGCGCATCGCCGGCGGCAATGTGCGGGCAGCACAGGTACAGGGGCTGGCCGTCGGGCCGCTGATCGTCGGCTTCACCGCGCTCGCTGGCGGCTTTGCCGGGCTTGCCGGCATGCTGGAGGTCGCCGCCGTGCAGGGGAGCGCCAACGCCTCGCTTTCCGCCGGCTATGGTTACACCGGCATCCTTGTCGCCTTCCTGGCCCGCCACAATCCGCTGGCCATCATTCCGTTCGCCATCCTGCTTGGCGGCATCGACGCCTCGGGCGGGCTGATACAGCGCCGCATGGACCTGCCCGACGCCACGGTGCTGGTGCTGCAAGGCATGATCTTCATCGTCATCCTGTTCAGCGAAACCCTCTACGGCCGCTTCAAGGCCTTCAATCCCGATCTTTGGAAAAGACCCGATCTCGTGAAGGGAGCCGCCTGATGGACGCGACCGAGATCGGCCTCTGGGGCGTGCCGCTGGCCGTGCTCGGCGGCGCCATCCGCGTGTCGACGCCCTTCATCTTCGTCTCGCTGGGCGAGGCGATCACCGAGCGTTCGGGTCGCATCAATCTGGGGCTCGAAGGCACGCTGGTCTTCGGTGCGATGACCGCCTATGCGGTGGCGGTGATGACGGGCTCGCCATGGCTCGGCCTCATCGCCGCCGCCTTCGCCGGCCTGTGCTTCGGCCTGTTCCATGGCTGGATCTGCAGATTCCCGAAAGTCAACGACATCGCCGTCGGCATCGCGCTGATGCTGTTCGGCTCGGGTCTCGCCTTCTTCTTCGGCAAGCCGTTTATCAAGCCGAAGGCGCCCAATCTGCCGGCCATTCCCTTCGGCGGCTGGTCCGACATTCCGCAGGTGCAAGCCGCACTCGACGTCAACGTGCTGTTCCTGATCGGCGCGGTGCTGTCGGTCATCCTGTGGTGGGCGTTCCGCAACACCCGCGCCGGCCTCATCGTGCGCGTCGTCGGGGACAGTTCGGACGCGGCACGCGCCATGGGCCTCAACCCCGATACGGTGCGGCTGCTCGCCACCGGTGTCGGTGGCGCGCTGGCCGGCATCGGCGGCGCCTACCTGTCGCTCTACTATCCCGGCAGCTGGACCGAACGCATCTCGTCGGGCCAGGGCCTGATGGCGGTGGCGCTGGTCATCTTCGCGCGCTGGAACCCGCTCGGCTGCTTTGCTGCAGCGCTTTTGTTCGGCGGGGCGGGAGCTCTCGGCCCGGCGCTTCAATCGGTCGGCGTCACGCAGGGCTACTACATGTTCTACGCCGCTCCCTACATCCTCACCCTCATCATCATGATCGCCACCTCGTCGCCGACACGAACGCTTGCGGGCGCGCCGGGCGAATTGTCGATCACCAAATGACTGGAGTTTTGCCGATGAACGCCAGAGCCGAAGTCACTCAGCATACGATCGACGCCGAGCCTTATCCTTGGCCCTACAATGGCGACCTGCGGCCCGACAACACGGCGCTGATCATCATCGACATGCAGACCGATTTCTGCGGGCCGGGCGGCTATGTCGACCATATGGGCTACGATCTGTCGCTGGTGCGCGCACCGATCGAGCCGATCAAGTTGGTGCTGTCGACGATGCGAGCCAAGGGCTACACCATCATCCACACGCGCGAGGGGCACAGGCCCGATCTCGCCGACCTGCCGGCCAACAAGCGCTGGCGCTCGCGCCGCATCAATGCCGGCATCGGCGACCCTGGCCCGTGCGGGCGCATCCTGGTGCGCGGCGAGCCGGGCTGGGACATCATCCCCGACCTTTACCCGACCGAGGGCGAGCCGATCATCGATAAGCCCGGCAAGGGCTCGTTCTGCGCCACCGACCTGGAGCTCATCCTCAATCAGCGCGGCATCGAGAACATCGTGCTGACCGGCATCACCACGGATGTCTGCGTGCACACCACCATGCGCGAGGCCAACGACCGCGGCTATGAATGCATGATGCTGGAGGATTGCTGCGGGGCGACCGACTACGACAACCATCTGGCGGCGATCAAGATGATCAAGATGCAGGGCGGCGTCTTCGGCACGGTGTCGAATTCCAAGGCGCTTGTCGCGCAGTTGCCATGAGGAGGCCGCGATGAATGACAGGAAAGCGGTCGGCGTCGAGACCATCGGCATGACCATGCGCTTCGGCGCCTTCACGGCGCTGGATGCCGTGTCGGTGAAGGTGCCGGCGGGCTCCTTCCACGCGCTGCTCGGCGAGAACGGCGCCGGCAAGTCGACGCTGGTCAAATGCATGATGGGTTTTTATCACCCGACATCAGGCGACCTGCTGGTCGATGGCCGCGAGGTGGCGATCGCTAGTCCGCGCGACGCCTCGGCGCTCGGGCTCGGTATGGTCTATCAGCATTTTACGCTGGTGCCGTCGCTGACCGGTGCGGAAAACCTCGTCATCTCGCGCGAGAAGGTTCCGGGCATTATCGATTGGCGTAGGGAACGAGCCGACCTTGCCGTGTTCATGGAGCGCATGCCGTTCAAGCTGCCGCTCGACGTTAAGGTGGCGGAACTCGCCGCCGGCGAAAAGCAGAAGCTCGAAATCATCAAGCAGCTCTATCTTGGCCGCAGCTTTCTAGTGCTGGACGAGCCAACCTCGGTGCTGACGCCCGGTGAGGCGCAGGAGGTGCTGGGGCTGGTGCGCGACATGACCAAGGCCGGCGACCTCACCGTGCTGATGATTTCGCACAAATTCCATGAGGTCACCGCCTTCGCCGACGATGTCAGCGTGCTGCGCAAGGGCAGGCTGACGGGAACCGGCCGCGTCGCCGACCTCGACCACAAGGCGATGGCGGCGATGATGATCGGCGACCAGCCGATCGCCGCGCTCGACAGTCGCGCGGCGCCGAAACCCGATGCCGAGATCGTGCTCAAGGTCAAATCGCTGAAGGCGCCGGACCGCACCGGGCTGAAGTCGATCCGCATCGAGAATCTCGGCGTGCGTTCGGGCGAGATCGTCGGCATCGCCGGCATTTCCGGCAATGGCCAGAAGGAATTCCTCGAGGTCCTGGCCGGCCAGCGGCCGCGCGACGGTGGCGAGGTGCTGGTACGCGGCTCCGCCTATGCGGCGACGCGGGCCGAGGCGCGCGCGCTCAATGTGCGGCTCATCCCGGAAGAGCCGCTGAAGAATGCCTGCGCGCCAAAAATGACGGTGGCCGAGAACATCTCCTTCCGCACCTTCGACATCGACGGCAACGGCAGGCCGGTGAACTGGATCAGCGCCAGCGCCATACGCGCGTTCAGCGCCAAGCTGGTCGAGCAGTTCAAGGTCAAGACCGCCTCGCTATCCTCGCCCATCGCCTCGCTGTCGGGCGGCAATGTGCAGCGCGCCGTGCTGGCGCGCGAACTGACCGGCGAGGTCGACCTGCTGATCGTCTCCAACCCGTGCTTCGGCCTCGACTTCTCGGCGGTGGCCGAAATCCGCGCCCGCATCATGAAGGCGCGCAATGCGGGTGCGGCAGTGCTGCTGATGTCGGAGGACCTCGACGAGCTTTTGGAACTGTCCGACCGCATTTTCGTCATGTCGGACGGCGCGCTGGTCTACGAGACGCCGATCGCGCAAGCGAGCGTGCAGACCATCGGCGAGCATATGGCGGGACATCACTGATGGCGGAGATTGATGCGCAGCCGTTCGCCTTCTCCTTCAAGCCGCAGACGATGGCGCTGGTCGTCATCGACATGCAGCGCGATTTCGCCGAGCCCGGCGGCTTCGGCGCCAGCCTTGGCAACGACGTCAGCCGGGTGGCCGCGATCGTGCCGACGGTGAAGAAACTGATCGAAGGTTTTCGCGCCGCCGGCCTGCCGGTGATCCACACCATGGAGTGCCACCGCGCCGACCTGTCGGACCTGCCGCCGGCCAAGCGCAATCGCGGCAATCCGGCGATCCGCATCGGCGATGTCGGGCCGATGGGCCGCGTGCTGATCGTCGGAGAGCCGGGCACCGCAATCCTCGACGAGCTTGCGCCGCTGCCGGGCGAGATCGTCATCGAAAAGCCCGGCAAGGGCGCCTTCTACGCGACCAGCTTCGGTGGCGAGCTGAAGCGGCTCGGCGCACAGCAGCTGGTTTTCGCCGGCGTCACCACCGAGGTCTGCGTGCAGACGACGATGCGCGAGGCCAATGATCGCGGCTATGAGTGCCTGCTCGCCGAAGACGCGACGGAAAGCTATTTTCCCGAATTCAAGGCGGCGGCACTAGCCATGATCCGGGCGCAGAGCGCCATCGTCGGCTGGACGGCAACGACCGACCAGGTGCTCGAGGGAATTGCCAATGCCTAATTTTGCCTTTGCCGGCCTGCTCGACGGCGGCTGGCGCGATCTCGCGTTCGAATATTTCCGCGACGGCATCAGCGTGCACTGGCTGCTGAAGGGCGGGCC
>NZ_RZTC01000100.1:7520-24222 GCF_004023165.1 Mesorhizobium sp. M7A.F.Ca.MR.176.00.0.0
GCCGTCGGTCGCGATCCTGAAATACCGGTCCGGCGCCAGCGTGCCGCGACACCGACATGTCGGGCTGGAAACCATCGTCGTGCTGGAAGGCACCCAGAGCGACGAGAACGGCGACTATCCCGCCGGCAGCGTCATCCTGAACCCGGTCGGCACCGAGCATTCGGTGTGGACGAAGGACGGTTGCGTCGTGCTGATCCAGTGGGACCTGCCGGTGATCATTCTGGAGAAGACGAAATGAGCGATATCCATTTCGACATAGCGAGCCTTCACGCAGCCTATCGGGGAGGCCTCGCCGTTGGCGATGTGATCGCGACGATCTTCACCCGCATCGAAGCGGCCGACGACCCGGGCATCTTCATCCATCTCACCGCCAAGGCGGATCTCCTAGCCCAGGCCGCGGCACTCGGTCCGTTCGACCCGGCGACAAAGCCGCTCTGGGGCATTCCCTTCGCCGTCAAGGACAACATCGACGTCGCCGGCATGCCCACGACGGCCGCCTGCGCCGAATACACCTATTGGCCCGAGAAAGACGCCACCGTTGTGGCGCGGCTGAAAGCGGCCGGTGCGTTGGTCGTCGGCAAGACCAATCTCGACCAGTTCGCCACCGGCCTCGTCGGCGTGCGCACGCCTTGGCCGATCCCGCGCAATGCCATCGACGAGGCGCTTGTGCCAGGCGGCTCCTCCTCGGGGTCGGCGGTGGCGACGGCGCGCGGCATCGTCTCCTTCGCGCTTGGCACCGACACCGCCGGCTCCGGCCGCATTCCGGCCGGCCTCAACAACATCGTCGGGCTGAAGCCGACGGTCGGCGCGTTGTCGGCCGCCGGCGTCGTGCCGGCCTGCCGCACGCTCGATTGCGTCTCGGTGTTCGCGCTGACCGTCGATGATGCGTATGGGGTGTTCTCCGTTGCCGCCGCGCGCGACGCTGCCGATCCTTATTCGCGTGACATCGTCGTCCAGCCGCTCGCCGCGCGCCAACCGGTGCTGACCGTCGGCGTGCCTGTAAAAGCGGAGCTCAAATTCTTCGGCGATACGGCCATGCAGACTGGTTTCGAAGCTTCGCTTGCCATTCTGTCGCGGCTTGGCTGCCGGCTGGTCGAAATCCCCTTCGGCGATTTCTACGCCACCTCCAACCTACTCTATGAGGGTGCCTGGGTGGCCGAGCGCTATGCGGCGATCCGCGATTTCATGGAAGCCAACGAAGCCGCCTTGCATCAGGTGACGCGCAAGATCATCGGCGGCGCCAGTAACCTGTCGGCGGCAGACGCCTTTTGCGGCCTCTACGCCTTGCAGGCCTACAAGGCGAAGCTCGCCCCGGTCATCGCCTCGGTCGACCTGTTCTGCGTGCCGACCGCCCCAACGCACTATACCACTGCTACCGTGCTCACCGATCCCGTCGAGACCAACAGCCGGCTCGGCACCTACACCAATTTCGTCAATCTTCTGGACATGTGCGGCATCGCCGTGCCGACCGGCAAGCGCGACGACGGGCTGCCGATGAGCGTGACGCTGCTTGCGGCCGCCGGAGCGGACGGCCTTGTAGCATCCGTCGCGCGCGATCTCCATGCCGCGAGCAGTCCCACCCTCGGCGCGACTGGCTGGCGGCAGCCGAGCGCGCAGCCTGTCGGCGCATCAGTCGAAGATGGCACTATCGAGTTGGTGGTGGTCGGCGCTCACCTCTCGGGAATGCCGCTCAATGGCCATCTCAAGGAGGCTGGTGCCCGGTTCTGCCGGGCGATGAGGACGGCATCTTCATACAAGCTATATGAGCTCGCGGGCCAGACCACGCCTAAGCCGGGACTGGTCCGTGTTGAAAACGGCGGCACTGCGATCGAGGTAGAGGTTTGGCGGCTACCTGCCGACGCATTCGGCCACTTTGTGGCCGCCATCCCGTCGCCCCTGGGCATTGGCAATATAGAGCTTGATGACGGCAGCACCGCCAAAGGTTTTCTAGTGGAATCCGTGGGCTTGCTAGGCGCTTTTGATATCTCGTCATTTGGGGGCTGGCGCCGCTTTCTGTCAGATCGTTCCCGCTTGAACACTTCGTCAACGGAATATTCGGAGGCAAGAGCAGGTGGCGACACCGCCCGCGGCGGTTAAACTTGTAATATCCTTGATCGCGAAGCCGGAAGCTGCCGTTTCGCTATCGGCCCCGCTTCTGCCTTCATCTGTCGTTTCTCGAGTGGCCAATCAAAACCGAGGAGCAACACGATGGGTTACTCGATTTGATCCCGCCGCACGGTCGCACACCATGGAATATCGGAAAGACCGGTAGGACGAAGCGGTTAGCTCTGCCCGCGAAGATTCTTCGTCCCGTTTCGGCGATCAATCCCGGCGTGGGTCGTAAGGCTTGGCGGCCCGTTGAGCGACGCGCTCGCGGTACCTCGCGTCGGTTCCACTTCGGTTTTCCGGCTTGGTAAGCGTTTCGACAGGCTTCCCGAGGACGACCAGCAGCGTGTCCCATTCTTCCTGGCCGAGCGTCTTGTAGCGGTACTTCAGACCCGGCGAAGCCAAGAGCTGCTCGATCTCAGGCCGCGCGAAAGAGGCCGCAGGGCCAATGCGGCGAAAGCCGCTTCGCACGGCATCGGTAGCCGCGGTCAGGTCGCTGAAACCATACTTGTCCGGATCGTAGACGGAGTACTCGCGCAGCAGCCGCAACAGGTCGGGCACGGCATCGACGCCGCGGTCCCCCTGGCGCTTGATCAGGCCGGTGGCAAAGCGGCTGACCTCCGGATCTGCGAGAATCGCGCGCTCTTCGGGCAGAGGATCGGTGTATGCACCCACAGGGAGGCCGGCCAGGGCATTGATCCAGTGGCGCGCCTCCTTCTTGTCGGTGGCCGCGAGGTAGCGGCGGGCGGCGAGCCGCCGCAGATCGGCGGAGTCGCCATCGACCTGTTTGATGATCGCCCACAGCCCGTCTGGGGATCGCACCCGTGGGTCCTCCAAGACGCGAACCAGCAGGCGCCGGTCGCTTTCGCCGAGCGGCTGGTCGTTCGCGCGGAACGAGTCCATCCATTGATTGGCGAGCGCGAACACGGGACCGCTCACCGGCTTACGCGGATCGTCGAGCGCTCTGGCAAGTTCCTCGCGCGTTCTCGCTTTCGCCGCTTCCATATTCACGCCGCGCGAAACGCTGGTGTGGTCGAGCAGCAGCCGGTTGACCGGAACCTCGGCGTACATCCTTCCGTCACCGAGCCGCAGACGCGCCCAGCCGAACCGGAAGTTCTCGATCCCGCCCGAAGTCCCGATCAGCAACGGCGCCGCCGGGGCAAAGATCGACAGGATCGACTGCCGCAGCAGCACCTGTTCACCGGCGTCGGTGATGGTGAGCGCCTTGCGGTGGGGTGCGGAGGGTTCGAGCGACCAATCCAACCGTCCCGATCGGGGCTTGGAATCGGGCGCGGCAGGGCCGTCCTCGATAGCGATGGTGAAGCTGGGTTCGGGGGCGTCGTCGCTTTGCAGCAGCGCCTTGCCCTCTGACATCATCAGGTTCCATTCGGATTCCAGCGCGCGCTGAGGGGCGAGCGGATCGGAGGCATCGTAGCGCCGCTCTTCCAGCAGGCCATGCCCGATGACGGTGCTTCGTTTTCCGGGCGTCGAGTCTGGCACGACGCGGTAGGTATAGGAATGACCGCGAAGGGTCTGGACGCGGACCGAAGTGACGCCCGGGGTCTTGAGCAAGGCAGCGCACAATGCATCGCAACGGCCCTCGAACGGGCGGGCGAGGAGAATATCGCCCTTGAGCGCAATCGGTGCGTTCGACTGAATGTCCGGCTCCTCCAGGCTGGCCAGCATGCCCCTCGCCCAGGTGAGGCCTGGCTGGGGGATGGTCCAAAACAGTGCCAGCGTCGCGGCGCCCGACATGACGTTCAGAGGAACGCCTGAAAGGAAACTTCCGAGCAGCAAGCAGAACAGCGCGAAAGCGATGCCATACATGAAGGCCGTTGGCATCGACCCGAGGATGAGCCCCGGGATGATCAGGAAACTGCCGATGATGACCAGCCATGGCATTGTCAGCGCCACGAACGCGCCGACGCCGGTGATGATCAAGTAAGTCTTCAACCACATGCGCGGAACCTTACCGCGCAGAATTCAAAAAATGATAAAGCTACTGATCTCGGGTCGGTGCCGTCTTTCGGCATCCACCCGTTGACGGAATCTCGTTACGCTCACCTCAAAGGCTGTCGACCGTCCGCCTTTGGGGGTTCTGGCGCCCACATCACATGACCGACTCGGGTCGCAAGGGGAACGCCAGCCTTCTAGCCCATCGCGCCCAAAACCGGAAGGACAGCAGACGGCCCCAAAGCTGCCGGACTCCAATGCGCCTCATGTCGGCCGTTGAAGTCCAGCCACGACCTGAAATGCCCAGGGTCGGAGGACGCGAAGACCGAAATCGCCTTTGGGCGGCAGCGGTCCGATGGCCGATTGTCCCGGAACCTCAGGCCGATCGAAGAGTTGCCATTGCTTCACAAAGGAGAGGCTGATGGTGGAAAAATCGGTCGACAAGAAAGTTGGCAAGCGCCCCGGCAAGGAGCTTGAAGCAGACGCGCGAGGCCAATCAGAAGAGCACCACAAAGGCGGAAAGAACGACGGTGTCTCAAGCGCCAATCCGCGCGTTTTATCAGGCGAGAAGGATGGCGACGCCACATTTCCTCTAAAGCGGGAACAGTGACAGCAGCGTCATTCCAGCGCTGACCGAACCAAATCTCGCCCACGGTTGTCTGCGACTGATTGCGCCCCAGCTGGCCTCGGGAACGAGGCTGGACCAGATAGCTCTGATGTCGCAGCCGATTCAGGGTACAATTTCCGCAATACAGAAACCCTGGCGCTGAAACCAGTGGTTCCAGGCCTAATGAAGAGGACGTCTCATCTCTGGCCTAAACGCGTTGTCGCGCGAAGGTGTTTGGGTGGTGATTATGTTGTTTTCTGTGGAAGAGGCCACCCTCAGTGGCGGTCGTTTTTGTGTGGATAAGACGTGCATGGCCTATTGGTTCTGCGCGTCATGCCGCGCACTCTCACGCAATGAAGGCGGAGTATGTTGAACTGGTTTTGTTCGAGCAGTCTTTCGCCAATATCAATCGGCCGTTTGCCGATCGAGTGGCTGACGTCGCGGAAAAGACTGGTGGCTCTGTTCTGTTCGATATTCGCGTCGAGGACGACACTCGCATTCAAAGGATGGCAGCTATCGGTTATGGCGCAAACGGAACCGTAGCGATCATGATGAACAAGCAGGGACAACTTAGCACCACGCCGGTGAATGGGAACGACGACATTCTCGTTGCCGAACTTACTGCTTGGTGTTCGCTACCGATGGCTAAACAGGTCTGCGTTAGTTACCATGGTGCAGCCGCGCGCCTGCTTGCTAACCTTCTTTGAAACGAAACGTGTTGGCGCGTTTGACACAAGGAGCCACCTCAATGGGGGCCAGGCGCCGGGGCCTCAGCGTAAGGGTGTGGCCCTACGATATCTCCAGCGCACGTATGCGGGTTGGTACCCTACTCCGGCGCAATTTCAAATGTCGGGTTTTCTTTACTAGCGAATCGTCATTGCCGCACCAAAGACGCAGTTCCAAGAACAGATTTTGTACTCTTGGCGACAGTCTCTACCCCTGCTGGTATTACAAAGACTGTAGACTTGCGCACAATCCGAACCGCAGCTTTTATGCTCGCCTACGTCCGCTAGAGCGCTTTCATCGATGCTGCCCTTAGAGGTCACACCACATTGATGATTATAACCTGGCAGGCCAGATGACGCGGTCGCGTCGCCACATTGTTCGACGGCGATCGCCGATACATTTGCAAGGGCGACAAGACCGAGAGAAGCTAATATTACAATTGATATGTGGCGCATGATTGCTCCATTCGATCGATGAATTAGTTGAAGAAAGTGGAACAAACATTATTCCATCTTTCATTGTCTTTAAAAAATCAATGTCGCTTGAAGATGCTTCTTCGACAGGATTAATTATCCTCGATGACGGCGCTGCTGTCTTGTGCTATGTTTTGTTCAGCCTGCTGCAAGAATTGCAGCGGTGATGCCGGGGGCTGCCGATGCGTTACCTGAACTCCGCTCACTATATCGATGTGGTGGCCAAGACCGGTTCGATCCGCGCCGCCGCGGAATTGCTCGCCATAACCTCGACGGCGCTCAATCGGCGTATATTGGCGATGGAGGCCGAACTCGGCGTTGCCATTTTCGAGCGACTGCCTCACGGCGTGCGATTGTCCAGCGCCGGCGAACTTCTAGTGCAGCAAATGCGCAACCAGTTATCCGATATGGAGCACGTGAAATCGCAGATTGCAGACCTTGCTGGCGCCCGGCGCGGCCATGTGGCGATCGCCTGCAGCCAGGCGCTATTGCCCTACCATCTGCCGATGCAGATCTCACTCTACCGCAAGGAACATCCGAATGTGACCTTCGGAGTGCACCTGCGCGACCGGGAGGAGGCCGAGCGTGCCTTGGTCGATCACACGGCCGACATTGCCATCGTCTACGAGCCAACCCGGCTGGCTGCCTTCATGACACTAATACGGGTGCACCAGCCGGTGCATGCGGTTATGCGGCCCCATCATCCGCTGGCTTCTCACGAGACGGTGCGCTTGCGCGCTTGCCTCGACTATCCAATCGCGCTTCCCACATCAAGTTACGGTGTGCGCTACCTGCTCGACATCGGGGCGCAATCGTCATCGCTGCAGCTGGAGCCGGTGATTCAGTCAGACAGCTTCGAATTCCTGCGCAACCACGCTATCTCAGAGGATATCATCACCTTCCATTTCCCGATTGGCCTATCCCACCAGACGATGACCGGTGACATGACCTCCCGGCCGCTCGACTTGCGCGACGTGCCCGCTGGCATGCTCTATGTCGGCCAACTCAAGGGCCGCACCCTACCGGTGGCCGCTGCACGTTTCGCCGACCAGCTTTCCGCTTCGCTGGCGCAGCAGTATGAGGTCTCGTGATGGCGCCTATTAGGGGTCAGAACAAGAGCAGTGCCGGGCATCTTGCATCCTATCAAATGAATGCAATCGAAGGACGACCTATTCCCGGCACGCTATCGCACGCGACTTCATGCCAAGTCCTTGGTCGCTTACCACGAAACCTTGATCGCCCGGGCCAGAAGATGACCGGATAGCTGTGCTCGGCCGGCCGTGCGACTGGTTAACGCAGGCGTTGCAGCAGCAGCCGCGCCTCACGGAATCGGTGCCGATCGGGGCAATCAGCTCCAGCCCGCTAAACTTGGTCGTCAAAGCCGCGTGCGCCGATCTGCTCTCCGCATTGAGCGAGCTCCGATTGCCACGACGCTCGTAACTCGTCCTACCGTGCCCGCCCTATTCGACCGGTCGGAGGGCTCTCGTGCCGGCGCCGAGCTATCCGGCGGACAAGGACGCCAGGGGCGCTCACAGCCCCAGTGCCGCAGCGACCCGTTCCTGGAAATACTGCACTCCCCGCTCATGCCGCCCCGAGAGCGGGCCGGAGCTATAGGCCCCTGCGGCATAGTTGCGATGCGTATCGGCGCAGATGGCGTAGTCCTCGCGTACCACGGCCAGAGTGCCTTGCACAGATTTCGCCCTGCTCTCGGATGTTTCTGCAGCGATATCGGCAAAGAAGAAATGGTAATGCTGGTCTGTGTGATGCGGTGAGGTCGGATTGATCCGGCTAACGTTCATGCCGCCATCGAAAAGCGACAGCGTCCAGTTCGGCCACATCCAAAGCCATTTGCCGCGATAGAACAGACCGTCTTTCGGCGGTGCGGTCATCCGGACATAACCGGGATGGGCGGTGGTCTGGAAAGCTTCGAAGTCGATGGCAGCGTAGAACGAGGGATGTGTGCCAGGAATGTGGTAGCCTTCGACGAAATTGTCGGTGTAGATCTTCCAGTTCGCCGTAAAGCTGACGGTGGCCTGATCGGTGGCGGCATAGGTCTCCAACGGCTCGTCCGCCAGTTCGTCGGGCAGAGAGCCAAGTTGATCCAGAAGACTTTCCTTCGGGTCGAGTGCCGCGAAGAGCAGCCCGCGCCATTCCGACAACTGCACCGTCTCCAGCGGCCAGTCTTCGGCGATGATCGCGGGATCCTTGCCATACCATGGGGCCTGCACCAGGCGTCCGGTGTCGGCAAAGGACCATTTGTGATAGGGGCAAACGATCAGCCCACATTTGCCCGCGCCATCGGCCAGAAGTTTCGCCCCCCGGTGGCGGCAGACGTTCTTAAATCCGCGCAAGGTCCCGTCCCTGCCCCGGATGGCGAAGATCGGCGTGCCGGCGATGTCGATGGCAAGGTATTGACCGGACGTCGCGACCGAGGCGACAGGCCCCATGAACTGCCAGGTGTGCGCGAAGATGCTGCACCGTTCCTGCTGCCAGATATCATCGCGTACATAAAGCGACGGGTCCAGGTTCAGGTATTGCACAGGCGGAGTGTCGAGTGGCAGCTGGTCGGGCCGCAAGGGGTCTGGCGTCATAGGCTAACCTCCAGTTGCGGCAATCCTGTCGTAAGCGGGGCGGCATCGCAAGAGAATTGGCTCTGCTGCGCACAGCCTGTAAGCCGGCGTGCAATTTTGCTCTAAAGCAGATTTGCTGGAGTGGCGGTCGTTTCCAATTCGCCGACCTAGTTGTCGACCGCGATCATCACGTCGGATGCTTAACCGCAGCACAGGTCCCAGGTCGACTTCGAGCCCAGTTCGTCGTCCGCCTGGTGGACGGCGGGTATCAGAATAGTGCCGTTCGCTCGCGAACGACGGGGGATGGAGTCGTGAGCTGACGAGAGAAACTTTGCCCGAGGACGCCAAGCTAGAACGGCAGCTTACCGCGGAGCGTTCGGCACGCCGAATCCTGATGTTGGCTTAAGCGTATCTCAGACATTCAGTCTGACCAGACTTTTGCGAATGGCGTCTTTGCGCTTCGTCTCGGTCATTGAGATATTAGCAGCCGCTTCCAAGAAGCAGACATCACAGTGACCGCGCCATAGCTCTCGATGCGCAACGATATCAGACTCTCCAACCCGCCATTGCCCACATGCATTTCCCAAGACGGCCATTGATCGCTCAGGCAGGAATTCCGGACCGGTCCGGATCACCCAGGTGAGATGGCGTCTGCCGGGTCGACGCATGCGTCAGGCGGCGTATGTCAACTCGTTTTAGGCCGCAGTAACTTCGAGAGCCAAGGCGGACTGCTGGGGCAGGAAGAAGCTGAGTATTTCCACATTGGTGCGATCCGGTACTTAACATATTATGTGACCTTCAACTGGGGGTTATAGCGAATGAAAGATGAGACCGGCGTTCAGAAGTTGGTGCGCACACTGCGTGCCCGAGCACCCGACGACGCAGCTGAATTGCTGGCCAGAGAGTCTCCCGAGTTCATCCGCGACACACTAGAGCTGTTGCCAGAGGGGCACGCCCGCAAGGTGGCCGAGCATTTGCCATCGCATATGCGGCCCATCAGGCCCCCTGACGATGGCGAGGATTTCGCGATCCCCGAGTCGCTTGTCGAGGTAATGGACCCGATTTCCGCCAGCGTTCCTGTCGGGACGACGGTTGCTGCCTCGGTGGAAGCTGTCAGACGCGCCCAGGTGCCGACCGAACTCACTTATCTCTACGTCACGGACGAGGGCAATAAACTGGTTGGCCTGGTGGTCCTGCGCGATCTGATGCTGAGCGAACCGGACGCCATTGTCGACCAGATCATGCTGCCCAAGCCGTTCGCTCTTCATGTCGGTCTCTCTTTGAGCAACGCCTGCAAGGCAGCGGTACGGCGTCACTACCCTGTCTATCCGGTGGTGGACGCGGAGAACCGGCTGCTCGGGCAGGTTCGCGGCTGGCGCTTGTTCGAGCAGCAAGTCATTGAGATTTCCGCTCAGTCTGGCCAGATGGTAGGTGTCCAGAAGGAGGAGCGCTCTTTCACGCCGCTGTTTTCAGCCTTCTTAAAGCGTCATCCGTGGCTGCAGTTGAACCTCCTGACGGCCTTCATGGCCGCATTCGTGGTCAGTTCGTTCACAGGAACCATCGAGAAGATCGTCACCCTGGCGGCATTCCTCCCGGTCTTGGCCGGGCAGAGCGGAAACACGGGCTGCCAAGCACTGGCTATGACGCTGCGTGGCCTTGCGCTGGGGGATGTGGACAAACGACCGAAGCTGCACTTGGTGGTGAGAGAGGGCGCGCTCGGGATCGCCAACGGCTTGCTTGTCGGCCTTCTTGCGGCTGCGGCGATGTGGTTCTACGCCTCGAGGCAACCGGAGTCGGCCGCCCAAGCGCCCATGTTAGCACTTGTGATCCTGCTTGCTATGTCCGGATCGTGCCTCATGTCTGGAATCTCCGGCGTGCTGATCCCGTTGGGCCTGCGCCGGGTCGGCGCCGACCCGGCGGTCGCTTCGGCGATCTTCCTCACCACCTTGACCGATATTGTAGGCATGGGCCTGATGCTGGGGCTGGCCACCATACTCGTGCTGTAGCGAGGTACGTTCCTGGGAAATTGGGGCAACAAGCTGATCTCGTCGCGTTCAGCGAATTGCGAGAGCCAGGCCGCATCGCGCACGCATCGTGAGAAGCACCCTCCGGCAGCTCTCTGACCCCTCGCGCAACGCGCCGGAAGACCTTTGGATAGGCCGTGGATGACCTTGAAGCCTATTCAGTGACCAGAACACGCGCAGAATCGCGCAAGCAATATTAACCTCGTCGGTTTGCGATCCGCCACTCAGGATCTGGTTGTTTGCCACTGGTGCCGAATCCTTCAATTACGTCCAGCAACTCCAAGCAGACGTTTTTGCGACCAGCGCAGCCAAAAATAGGAATAAGCCTGTTAGCTTGTTGCGCAGCTGCAACAGCTGCTGAGGCTCGCATGATCTGGTGGCAGTTCAGTCGCCTTTTTTCTTGTAGTCATGCGATTCCTTCGCACTAGTCCGGTCGGGGTGGGTTCTCGGCATGCAATCTTCGTCTCGCACGATTTTCGGCTTCGCCGCAGCGCTGCTTTTTAGCGGGGTATTGCCGGCCGGCGCACAAGGTCTTTTTACGGCCTATGACGATGCGTTTTCGGCCCGCATCGCCAGTCCGGCCGACAATGGAACGCTCGCCCAATTCGTCACGGTTGCGGTCAACGCGGGCCAATACGATCAGGCGATCTCCTCAATCGAGCAGTATCTGATCCAATACCCCCGCGATGCGCGCGCCCGGCTTGCGGCCAGCCGGTTGTACTATCATGTCGGCTCCTATGAATTGGCCCGGCGGCAGGTGCAGTACGGCATCGAAGTCGGCGGTCTGACCGCGGGTGAGCAGCAGGAAGCTGTTCGCCTCCTCGGCCGGATCGATCGTGCGTTGCGTGGCGTCACCTGGGAACTCGCCCTGACCGGCGGCGTATTCAGCGCATTCACCGATTTTGCGCCGGGCGGGGCGCAGGACGAGGAAAGCTTCGTCTCGCCCTACGGGCGGGCGGAAGGCTTTGTCCGGTGGGACCTCGGCACGCCAAGTGCCGACGCGCTGGTGCTTTCAGGGTCGTTGACGGCGACAGAGCGTTTTTTCACGGAAGACCTGTCGGTTCCGGGTAGCGATAAGACTTTTGTCCACGGCAACGCAGGGATTACCTGGGACAAGGGGCTGCCCAATAGTGGGATCGATTCGCTTCGCCTGCTGCTCTCCGCGTTTACCGTTACAGACCGTTTCGACAGCGATATTCAGGAAACCGGCATTGGCCTTGGTGGACGTTTCCTCGTTCGACCGACGGTCGAAACGACGCTCTTCGCCGGTGGCGGCTACATCGATCTAAGCGCCTCGCAAGGCATTTTCGCCGACAGCAGGGTCTTCTATGAGGCAGGCGGCAGCTACCGCTTCCGCAATGGCCAGGCGCTCGGACTGCGCTTTGTCGGCTCGAATGACTTCGCTTCCGGATCTGGAGAAATCGGCCGCAGCTACTCAGGCGAGGTCCGCTATGGCGGCCTGTTGATGAACGTACCGGATCTTTTCGCATGGTCACACCAGATCGCCTTCTCAGCCGGCCACAGCGACATTCCCGATCTCTCGGTCGGCATCGGCACAAATATTAAGAGCGACTTCTGGCGCATTGCCTCGGAAAGCGATTTTCAGCTGACGGAAGCCCAGAAGATCAGCGTTGATCTCGCCTGTCGAGAAACCACCTTCGCCATCGCCAACCGCGACCGAAAATCGTTCGAAATGCTCATGAGCTATACGTTGACGCTCAATTGAAAGAGGCCTCGATGAGGTACCGTCAGATCGCTCTTTTTATCGCCTGCCTTGCTTTCACGGTACCATCCGCCGCTGAGACAGTCGGGTCGATGACAGCCTATCAGACCAACATCGTCCGCAACAACGGTGGGACAATGAACGTTGGTGCTGGCGTCGAACTCGGCGACCAGTTGCGCAGTGACCCCACCGGTCTTGGAATGCTGGTGTTCCGGGATGAATCGAGCGCCAAGATTGGTCCGAACACCAGCCTGACAATCGATGAATTCGTCTACAATCCGGGCTCCGGTTCCGGAAAGATCGATATCGGGATGAACAGCGGCCTGGCACGTTTTTATGGCGGCCAAGTTTCTAAAGGGGGCGTCATGCAGGTTGCGACGCCGCACATGGTGCTCGGGGCGAGAGGCGGCATCATCGAAGTGCTGGTGGCAGCCGGCCAGACTGTCGGCATATTGCGCGCCGGCCGCATGACCTGCACGATCAATGGCAAACGGCTGGTCATCACAAACCCGGGCTACGCCTGCACGTCGGAAGATGGCAAGCTGCTGACCGGCTACGGTGGCATCGACACCTTCCCGATATTGGACAGTATTGACCGGATAGCGGGCACCGGCCTGCCAGGGGCGCCGGGTCCTGGGTTGGACGTAAGCGCAATTTGTGCATCGGCACTCGGCGGCTCGCTCGAAGTCTGCGGGTCCACGGACGGCGCATTGCCAGGAGTGGTCTTGGAATTCCCTGACAGCCCAATGCCACCTGCGGGCAGCGGGGGGCGGAGGGGCGAGTGTGAGGGTGAGCGTTGCTGTTACTACTGCGATTAGACTGGCCCCACGATGAGCCGCTTGGTCGGTAGTCCCTGGGCTGATTGGCGGCAAGCTGGCAGGCGCAAAATATCCGGCCTTGTGGTCGTGCTCCTGCTGCTCGCTTGCCATTTGGCTTTTGACGCACCGTTGTCGCGTCTGCGTGAGCGGACGTACGACTTCTATCAGTTTCTCGCCCCACGCCAGACGACGAGCAATCCTGTCGTGGTCGTCTCGATAGATGACGCCAGCCTCAAGGCACATGGGCGATGGCCTTGGAATCGTGGCCTCTTGGCCGATCTGGTCGATGGCATCACCGAATCCGGCGCGGCAGTGGTCGGGCTTGCGCTGGTACTCCCCGAGGCCGACAACTCGCCTGAAGGCATCGCCGGAGACAAGCACTTAGCAGCGGCGCTGGCCAAAAATCGAACGGCGCTTGCCGTCAGCCTAGGCAATGAGGCGACAGTTTCAGAAGCAGAACCCAAAGCCGGCTGGTCGATCGTCGGGCAAGTACCCGATACACTTCCCGGCTTCACCGGCTTGACCGGCTCGCTTGCCGAATTCTCGAACACTGCCGCGGGCCTTGGCGTAATTCGCACCTTGCCCGATCCCGACGGCGTACTGCGCCATGTGCCGCTGCTCTGGCTTCGCAACACCGCTCAAGGCGTGCAGCTGTGGCCGTCCTTCGCACTCGAGCTCCTGCGCCTCTACGCTGGACAGGACGGGTACATAGCCCGGATGAATGCAGCCGGGTTCGACGCACTCAGGATGGCCGGGGCCATTGTGCCGCTCGAGCCGGAGGGGAGCATCCGCCTCTGGCAAACCGCCACCGATGCGCCCCGCCTGTCTGCCAGCACTATCCTTTCGCGCCATGGCGATCCGCGGCTGCGCGACGCCATCGCCATTGTCGACCTGTCGGCTGTGGGACTGACGCAGTACCTGCCCACGCCAAGGAGTCCAGCACGATCAGGAGTGGACATCCACGCCGATGCGGTTGGCCAGATGCTTGCCGGGAGCCACCTGGCCGAGCCAACGCACGCACGTATGCTCGAGCGGCTCTGGTTTCTCCTCAGTGCCGTCGTTTTCATCGGGCTGTCCGGAGTGCTCGCCGGGCGTGTCGTGCTTGGCGCCCTCGCACTGGCGCTGCTGGCCGTCACGCCGTTTGTGTTCGGCGCTCTCGAGTACAGCATGCAGGGTGCACTCTATGACCCGCTGCAGCCGGCGCTTGCAACGATCATGGTTGCGGGCTTCGAAGGCTATGTCCTCTACAGGCGCAGCGAGCAGCGCCGGTCCACCTTGGCGCGACAGTTCTCCCAATATCTGTCGCCCTCCGTGGTGCAGCGCCTCGCAAGCTCGGACACCGAGGCAATCCTGTCTGGCGAGAAGCGCGAGATCACAATCCTGATCAGCGACATACGCGGCTTCACGACGATGAGCGAACAGCTCGATACCCATGAGATCGCCAAGGTAGTAAACCATTTCCTTGGTATTGCGACCGATGAGATACTCAAGCGCGACGGCACCATCGACAAGTTCATGGGCGATGCGGTGCTGGCCTTCTGGAACGCGCCGCTTGATCAACCCGATCATCGCGAGCGTGCGCTCGACGCGGGTCTTGCCCTGATCGAGCGGGTGAAGCGCGAAGATGCCGCCTTCACTGCGGATGGCCATCGCTCGATCGAAATCGGCGTCGCCATCGAGACCGGCATCTGCTCAGTAGGCAATTTCGGCTCCGAACGACGCTTCGATTACACCGCAATCGGCTCCCCGGTGAACCGCGTGGCACGTCTCGAGTCCACGACCAAGAAGCTGGGCATCGAGCTGGTGCTCGGACCCGGCTTTGCGGCAGGAGCATCGATGCCGGTCGTCCAGGCGGGCGCCTTTGAGCTCCAGGGTTTCAAGGGCGAGGTGCCGGTTTTCACTGTTCCGGAGATGCAAGCTGCTCACCAAGGTGTGAGCCGCGAAGTAGAGATCCAACAATCTGGCGCCCCTGGCGCGGTGGTTGGTTCGGCGCCATCCGAGCAAATGACACCGCCTGATGTTGCGCCCCCAACCCGAAGCACACGCTGACCGGATTCAGCCGATCGCAGTGGTGCCGTCCTGCATCGTGAACTAAGACCGCTGGGGAGGCCTAGGTGCCATCAGGCGGCATCCGGCCTGCGCAGCCGTTGTTTTTGACGGCGGGCGTCTCGCACGCCTGCAGGATTAGGCCAATTTGGGCGGCCGCAAAATACCGGAGCTGAAAGTAGTCCATCTATTCCTGAAAGCTGCCATTCTATTTGCGGCCCCACGCTCATCAACCGTCTGCCGGCGCGCAGCGGTCGTCCAACAGAACACCGGCCGACCTGTTCAGTTCGAGTTGATGAGCGACCCACGCTCCAGCCTTCTCGCATGGCTGGAGCGACGCGGCCTGGAACTGCTGAGGCTACGGAAACCTACAGATGCGGCTCCATTTCCGAGTGGAGCCGCGTATGCCAAGCGCCTTGTTTCGGTCGTTGAGGCGAACTCCTGCGATCCCATATATGGACATAGTTGCTGAAGACGCCGTGGCGCTGTGAACCAGACTCGCGTGGGAGTGAGGTTGCAAAACGCCTCCTCCGGGTGACAACTCCCCGCAGAAAGCCGCTTCTTCAGACAGGCTCCGACCAAGCCGCAGGATAGGCGAGGCAGCCCCAGAATTTGGAGACCAGAATATGGCAAGCGGGGAGCAGCAAGACAAATCAGCGGCGGAAAAGGCAGTATGGCCGCTTCTCTTTCTAACGGCGGCGCTGCAGGCGTATCTGGGTCTGTCGTTGGTAGCCTATGTGTTCATGGGCGTGTCAACCCGGGCTCCGGGATTGCCGGATGGACAGCGGCCATGACAGGCGGGCTCCAGACGATTGCGGCCATGGCGGCCTTTGTGCTGGCTGTTCGAGGCGATCTTCGCGGCACTAACCTGGCGTTAGCCGGCAGCATCATGCTGGGCTGGTTTTCGATGCTGCCTTCGGTCGCTGAGCAAGGGCTCGATTTTGGCGGTGATGACTGGGGTACCCCGGTCTATTTCGTGGTCTCCCCCATCATCGCGATCGTTACGGCAACGCTAGCTTGGCGCAACCTATACCTGATCCCGGCAGCTTTCATCGTAACCGCACCGACCTTCATCGGCATTTTGGTCGTCATCGTCTTCGGAATCGCCATCGCTTTATACGGCTTCTGAATGCGTGGCAGGTTCGAGGCTCGAAGTCGCAAGGATTGGCTTCGGCCCGTGAATCCGAGGCGTATCGAAGGTCCGGCTTCGGGTCGCATCCGGCCCGCTGCAGCATTTTCCACTTTGAAGCGAAATCATTCTCGACTATGGTCTGCCAGACTTAAGGCATGGGGGATTGCCGATGGTTTTATCACGCAGGGGAGTCGTCATCGGCGGCCTGGCGCTGGTCGCGGTCGGTGCAACCGGCAATATTGTTCTAGCCGCGACGGCAAAATCCTTTTTCGCCGGTGACGCCAGCGACAACAATTTTGTCTATCGCAAGACCAACTTCGCCAAGATCGACAAGAGATGGCATCGCCAGATCGTGAAGTATTTCAGCAGCGAGCCGGTCGGCACCGTCGTGGTCGATACCCGCCACCACTTCCTCTACCTCATCATGGAAAACAAGACCGCCATCCGCTACGGCGTCGGCGTAGGCAAGGACGGCTTCAAATGGTACGGCCGCGCGACGATCGACCGCCGCGCGCTGTGGCCGC
>NZ_RZTC01000009.1:0-4752 GCF_004023165.1 Mesorhizobium sp. M7A.F.Ca.MR.176.00.0.0
CTACTGCCTACTGCCTACTGCCTACTGCCTACTGCCTACTGCCTACTGCCTACTGTTAGCCCAAATCACGGAGCACCACTATGACGATCGCCTTCATCGGCCTAGGGAACATGGGCAATCCGATGGCCGCTAACCTGGTCAAGGCAGGGCATGCGGTGAATGGTTTCGACCTTGTGCCGGAAAACCTCACCGTCGCCCGAGAGCATGGCGTGACAGTGATGGCTAATGCCGTTGCCGCGGTGAAGGATGCCGATGTGGTGATTACGATGCTTCCCGCCGGCAAGCATGTGCTCTCCGTCTACGAAGACATCGCGCTCAAGGCCAAGCAAGGCGCACTCTTTATCGATTCCTCGACCATCGACGTCGAGTCAGCCCGCAAGGCCCATGCCGTCGCCAGGAAGCACGGGCTGTCGTCGATCGATGCACCGGTCTCGGGCGGCACCGGCGGTGCCGCGGCCGGCACGCTGACCTTCATGGCCGGAGGCTCCGATGACGCCTTTGCAACTGCCGAGCCGATCCTGAAGCCGATGGCCGGTCGCATCGTCCATTGCGGCGGCGACGGCGCCGGCCAGGCGGCAAAGATCTGCAACAACATGATCCTCGGCATTTCGATGATCGGTGTCGCCGAAGCCTTCGTGCTGGCGGAAAAGCTCGGCCTGTCACACCAGGCGCTGTTCGACGTCGCCTCGACCTCCTCCGGCCAGTGCTGGTCCTTGACCACCTACTGCCCGGTGCCCGGGCCGGTGCCGACTTCGCCCGCAAACAGGGACTACAACCCAGGATTTGCAGCGGCACTGATGCTGAAAGACCTGAAATTGTCCCAGGAAGCCGCGTATGGTGCGGGTGCTGTAACGCCGCTTGGTGCCGAAGCAGCCCAGCTCTATGCCTTATTCAACGCCCAGGGACATGGCGGGGTCGATTTCTCCGGCATAATTAATTTTCTCAGGGGTAACCCAGCGTAACCCCCGGATTTGCCGGATTTTTCCGGCTTCCTTGGGTGGAAAAAGTGCAAATTTAGATTTGCTTAAGCTCTCGATAACTCCGCGGTAACGATGTCCCTATAAAACGGACTGCGAGGCGGACATATCTCATCCGCCCGGCGCTCCGGATCAGGTCTCGCGTACCGGAGCCCGTAAGTTTCGAAAAGTGCCATAAGTTTCGCAAAGTGTTTGCGTAGCGAAGCGCCATGCGTATCTGGCAAAGCCGCGTTCCTGATGGAGCGCGGTTTTTGCATTTTGCCCTGCAGCACGTTTTGAGACATCGATAACCCGGAACTGTACTCCGGGATACCTCACATGCGCCCGCGGGCGCCTTCCGGATCATAGGGCGAGTCGGCGATCACCTTGGCCGCGCGGCGCTCGCCGAGGATGGACACCTCGAGCTCGGTGCCGGGCGACACAAGTGCCAGGGGCAACAGCGCAAGTGCGATGTCGTGACCGAAAGTGTAGGAGTAGCCCGCCGAGGTGATGTGGCCGACGAGCTCGCCTTCGCGGTAAACGCCCTCGAAGGCGAACGCGCTCGCACCATCCGTATCGATCGACAACGTGGCGATCCGGCGTGTCACCTGCTTCTGTTTTGCGACCAGTGCCGCGCGGCCGATGAAGTCCCCTTTGTCGAGGCTAATGAATCGGTCGAGGCCGCTTTCCCAGGCTGACAATTCGGGGTTCATGTCGCGATACATGGCGCGGTAGGATTTATCGAGACGAAGCGATTCCAGCGCTTGAAGTCCGGCCAGCCTCAGCCCGTGTGCCTCTCCCGATGCCAGGAGCGCATCCAGCAAATGCCGCTGATAGCAGAGAGGATGATAGAGTTCCCATCCCAGTTCGCCCGAATAGTTGACGCGCAGGAGCCGTACGTCGCTGGCCATGCCGACGGTGCCGGACTGCACGCTGAACCATGGAAAGGCTTCATTGGAGAGGTCGATCTCCGTCAGCGGCTGCAATATGTCGCGCGCCTTCGGCCCAACCACCGTGAAGCTGCCGCGATCCTCGGTAACGTTGCGCAGATGCACGCTGCCGTCTTTCGGCAACAGCCGGCTGAGATCGTCAAGGTTCCAGCGCTCTGCGCGCGGCGTCGATATGAGATAGAACAGGTCGCTGTGCAGCCGCGCCACCACATACTCGGCCTGCACGCCGCCGGCTGGCGTCAGGTGATGGGCAAGACCGACACGACCGGAACGCGGCAGTCTGTTGGCCAGGATTCCGTCGAGCCAGTCCTTGGCGCCCGGCCCGCCGACCTCGAACTTGGTCATGGGAGTCATCTCGACCAGCCCAGCGGCCTGGCGGACAGCCTGAACCTCCGCGGCGACGTGGTTCCCTTTGGGGGTCCAGCGCCAGCTGTAGACATTGCGCGCTTCGACACCGGCAGGCGCAAACCAGCTCGGCATCTCCCAGCCGTTCAACACATCCCACACCGCGCCGAGCTGGCTTAGGCGATCATAGGACGGGGCCGTTTTCTGCGGTCGCGCCGCCGGCATGTCCTGGCCAGGATAGTGCTGTGCGGCGTGGGTGCCCCAGGCTTCCCGGACCTTTGCCCGGGTCCAGTTTTTGTTTGCATAGTGGCCGAACCGACGGGGATCCAGCTCCGTCGTGTCGATGCTGTTGCCGCCCTCCACGATCCGTTCGGAGAGGTAATAGCCAATCGCACCGCCCCAAAGGATGCCTCCCGGCACCCCTTCGGCGAGCCAGACATTCTCCAGACCCCACGCCTGTCCCATCAGCGGCAGTTCATCGGCCGTCATCTGGAAAGGTCCTCGCACATTCCGCTTGATGCCGGCGCGTCCGAGCGCGGGGACCAGTTCGGTCGCACGTTCCCAGTTCCAGGACACGGCATCGAAATCCTCATCGAGCAGATCGGCGCCGAACCATTCCGGGACGCCGTTTTCAGCGAACAGCTTGAGCTGCTCGGTGCGCTCATAGGGACCGAACATCAGCCCGTCGCCTTCTTCGCGCAGATAGCCCTCGTAACCCTCGTCCCTGAGGATCGGCATTTCCGGAAGACCAAGCCGCTTGCGTTCCACAATTTCGGGAACCGCCTCGGTGATCCAGTACTGATGCAGGATCGGGATCGCGGGAATGTCCAGGCCAAGCATGGCGCCGGTCTGGCGGGCGTAATTGCCTGTTGCAAGGATGACATGTTCACAGACGATCTCGCCGCGTGAGGTCTTGACCCTCCACTCGCCGCTCGGCATGCGTTCGAAGCCCACAACCTCGGTATCGAGATGGATCTTCGCGCCAAGGTCGCGTGCACCCTTGGCCATGGCCTGGGTGACATCGGCGGGTGCGATGTGGCCGTCATCGGGATGATAAAGGGCACCCAGCATGCTGTTGTTGTCGAGCAGCGGCCAGATTTCTCGCGCTTCCGTGGGCGATACGATCCGGGCCCGCACACCCTGGACCTCGGCGACGTCCATGTAGCTTCTGTACTCGTCCAGCCTGTCGCGCGTGTTGGCAATGCGCAGCTGGCCGCATTTGTGCCAGCCGACGTTCTGGCCCGTCTCCGCCTCCAGCCCCTCATAGATTTCGATCGACCTGGCGATCATGCGGCCGACATTGCGGCTGCGCGCGTAAGAAGGGATGAGCCCCGCGGCATGCCATGTCGACCCGGCCGTAAGCTGCGTTCGCTCCAGCAATGCCACATCGGTCCAGCCGCGCTTTGCCAGGCCGTAGAGAATGCCGGCACCCACACAGCCGCCACCAACCACGACCGCACGAAAGGAACTCACCATATGCGCGTGCCCTTGTATGAAATTGCCACCGGTCCACATGAACGCATGCGCATACTGTCAGACAGCATCCGGCTTTTCAGCATATTTCCTTGTCTGGAACGCAGCAGTGGTCACCCGATTGTTGGGCCACAAAGCCGGCCGAACTGTCAGCCTTCGCGCCCGCGTTTAGGCTGCTTTTTTGCGTTTTGCCTCGCTATATTCCGATTGCAGCAGTCGGGATCGGGACATGATCTTCGTTGATCAGCACGATCGGCGCATCGGTTCCCTCGACCCTGACCACCAGCAGGCGCAGGCTCCATGTGCCGGCTGTCCGGACAGCGGTCGAATAGGCCGTGCCCTTGCCGTTGGCGCCGTGGACCGGAATGCCGAACTGGGCATCGCCGGCCCCATTTGCATTGACGTTGAGATGGCCGCCGACCCAGAAACTGTCGGTCAAATCATCACCCAACGCCGCCTTGACGCGGTCGTCGGCGCGAAGCCTGTCCATCGTCATGTGATAGGCATCGCTGCCTTTCAGGACGTAGGGAATGCTGCCGACCACCGTCGCGCAGCCGCCAATCCCGACCACCCAGACGGCAAGGCCGGCGATTGCCCAGTTGCGTTGCGTCTTGCGAAACTGTTCCGCGTCGCGCCAGGCGCGGTTCTGCCAGGCCCAGCGGCTGCCGCGTGCGCCCAGCACGATGATCATGATGATGTTGACGACAGGGATCAGCGCCAGTAACGCGACGAAAGTGCTGTTGCCGATGCCCCAGATCCAGTTGAGGAAGAAAGCGCCCCAGTTCCAGCGGTCGAGTTCGGCTGGAATTTCAGCCGGCTGGTTGAGCGGTTGTCCGGCCATCGTGTCCCCCATCGGTGACGTACCGACTGATTCTAGCGCATGAGCCCGTCAATGCGCAAAATCAAAGTTCTGCAACTCCTGTCAGGTCTTGTTGGACAGCCGGCGAAAATTCGCTTTCACGGCACGGCTTGCCGGCTTCAGCGCGGCGCTGATCGAGCGCTCCGTCGCGACCCCGTTGAACAGCGAC
>NZ_RZTC01000009.1:4762-13433 GCF_004023165.1 Mesorhizobium sp. M7A.F.Ca.MR.176.00.0.0
CGTGCGGCCGGAAAAGATTTCCGGCCAGAACCGCGATGCCGATTGCAGGAAGGACATTTGCGCCGCAAACACGCCTTCGGCCATAGCGGCGGTCTTCTCGTTTACCGCACGCGCGGTCTCCGTGCTCCATGGCTGACTGCTCCCGCCATCCATGGTCATCAACGGCAGCCGCATCATCGCCACCAGCGGCGCCAGCATCAGGTCACCGCCGATGCTGGCCGCTTCTTGCGTCCGTCGGCTCTTGCCGGTCTTTCTCATGGAAACAAAACCCCTTGTCGCGGCCGAATCAGCCGCAGCCCCACACACTACGCGCTTGTGGTGGAATTCGTTCGCTCCCCGCGTCAGCATGGCCTCAAGGCTGGGCGCTCCCGCCGAGGAGCGCCCAGCCGAGGGGTCGAGTTCTACCGCTTGCGCAGGTCGGCTTGCGCCAGATCCAGCGCCTTCGAGATGCGGTCGCAGGCCATATCGATCGTATCACGGGTCCAGATCAGCGGCGGCGACAGGATCATCGTGTCGCCGGTAGCGCGCAGCATCATGCCGTGCGCGATGGCATGATCGCGCACGGTTACCGCCGCACTTCCAGCCGGCAGGAACCGCTCCTTGGTCGCCTTGTCCTTGACGATCTCGATTGCGCCCATCAGTCCGATCGAACGCACCTCGCCGACCAGATCATGTCCGGCAATGCGCTCCTGCAACGCCTTGGCGAAGTAAGGGCCGGTATCGTTCCGGACGCGATCGACCAGCCCTTCGCGTTCGATGATCTCGAGGTTCTTCAGCGCCACGGCGCAGGCCACCGGGTGGCCGGAATAGGTGTAGCCGTGATTGAACTCGCCGCCCTTCTCGACCAGCGTCGAGGCGATGCGGTCGCCGACCAGCAATGCCGACAGCGGTTGATAGCCCGAGGTCAGCGCCTTGGCGGTGGTGATCGTATCGGGCTCGATACCGAGCGTCTGGGCAGCGAACCACTCGCCGGTGCGGCCATAGCCGGTGATGACCTCGTCCAGCATCAGCAGGACATCGTATTTGCGGCAGATGCGCTGCACTTCCGGCCAGTAGCTCGCCGGCGGTATCTTCACGCCACCGGCCCCCATGACCGGCTCGCCGATAAAGGCGGCAACCTTGTCGGCGCCGGCTTCGAGGATCGCCTCCTCGACAGCCCCGGCCGCGCGCAGGCCGAAATCATGGTCGCTCTCTCCCGGCAGCGCCAGTTCATAGGCGTAGGGCATCATCACATGGACGATGTTGGGCACCGCACCGTTGAGCTGCTTGTGCATACCATCCATGCCGCCGAGCGAGGTGCCGGCAACGGTCGAGCCGTGATAGGCCATCTTGCGCGAGATGATGCGGTTCTTCTCCGGCTGGCCTTCCAGCACCCAATAGTGGCGCACGAGACGCAGTGCCGTGTCATTGGCCTCCGAGCCCGACGAACCATAGAACACCTGGTTGACGTGCTTCGGCGCGATCTCCGCCAGCTTCTTGGACAGCAGCACCGGCGTCGGCGTCGAGCATTTGAAGAAGGAGTTGTAATAAGGCAGCTCCTTCATCTGGGCATAGGCGGCCTCGGCCAACTCGTCACGGCCATAGCCGATGTTGACGCACCACAGCCCGGCCATGCCATCGAGGATTTCAGCCCCCTCGGAATCGTAGATGAAAGGGCCATTGGCATGGGTGATGATGCGCGACCCGGTCCCGCGCATTTCCTTGTGGTCGGTGAACGGATGCAGATGATGCGCGGCGTCGATCTGCTGAAGCTGCTTCAGCGAATAATTCTGATAGGTCATGTCTGATCTTCCCTCTGGATTCTATCCGGCAAGCCGGGGCGAATGCTTCAGAGGCAGAGCGGTGGCGAATAGCCGATGCGGGCGCACAGCCGCAAAAGCTCGGCGCGCAGCGTACGCGGTGACGGCGTCACCGCGACCCGCAATGCGCGAGCCTCAAATGCGCCAACCAACATCCTGACGAGAGCCATGGCTGGCACCTTAGAGCAAAGGCTGGTCGAGGAGAACCACCCTTTGCTTGGACCATAACGGAATGAGTCTAGGCCTTGGCTGTCAGCGCCCTCTGCAGGAAGACATATTTCATCGCCGTCTGCGCCGCCTGCGGCCGGCGGTCGCCACGCCCGCCATGACCACCCTCGGTCTCCTCGAAGAACAGCGTCCTGGCATGGCCGGCTTCCTGCAGGCGGGCGGCCATCTTGCGCGCATGGCCGGGATGGACCCGATCGTCAGCGGTCGATGTGGTCAGGAGCACAGGCGGATAGGCGGCAGCGGCGTCGACATGCTGGTAGGGCGAGTAGGCTGAAAGCCACTTCGCGTCTTCGGGTTTCGACGGATCGCCATATTCGGCCATCCACGAGGCGCCAGGCGGCAATTCGGCGTAACGCAGCATGTCGAGCAGCGGCACCTCGATGATGACGGCGCCGAATAGCTCGGGATGCTGCGTCAAGGAAACGCCGGTCAGCAAGCCGCCATTCGAACCACCCTGGATGCCGAGTGAGCTTGCTGTCGCGATGCCGCGCTTGACGACGTCCTGCGCGACCGCTGCGAAATCGTCGAATCCGTTTTGGCGATTGCCCTTGAGCGCCGCTTGATGCCAGGCCGGGCCGAACTCGCCGCCGCCGCGGATGCAAGCCTGCACATAGGCATTGCCCTTTTCCAGCCATAGCCTCCCGCGCACGCCGGCATAGCCGGGCAGCAGCGGCACTTCGAAACCGCCATAGCCGTAAAGCAGCGTCGGCACCGGCCCCTTCTGATCGCGCCGCCTGACGACAAAATAAGGGATCATCGTGCCGTCCTTGGAACGCGCCTCGAACTGTTCCGAGATGAGCGGCGAGGCATCGAAACGCGCCGGCTGCGACTTCACGGTAGCGAGCGTCTCGCCATTGTCGTCAGACCAGATGATCGAACTCGGGGTCAGGAAATCGGTGAAGGAAAAGGACACGCTCGAGCCGAACTGCTCGGCATGGCTGATGCCGACATTGCCATTTTCGGGCAGCGCCACCGGTTTCAGCGACCAGTTGCCATCCTTGCGCTCGCAGACGACGACCTTGCCGCGCACATTGTCCATCAGGCTGATGAACAGCCGGTCCTGCGTGCGGGCCATGCCGGCGATGGAAACGCGATATGCCGGCTCGAACAAGGTTTCGACAGATCCGAGCGCGCCGGTCTCGACCCAGTGCGCCAGATCCAGCGAATAGAGGCCGTCGGGCTTGCAAACCGTGCCGTCGGGCGACGTCCATGGACTGCGCACGCCGAACACGAGCTGATCCCTGAATATTGCCGTATCGGTCATGTCGTCCGGTAGCGGCAGCTGTTTGTTTTCGCCGGAAGGCAGCCGAAGGAAGATGTGCGAAGCGAAGAAATTCAGCGTTCGAGCCAGGACCAGATAGCGTCTGTCACCGTCGTACTCGACAGCGGCACCAACGGCGAGATCCTCTTTCTGCGCCTCGAAGATCGGCGTCGCGTCTTCCAGCTTGGTATCGCGCTTCCACAGCTTTATGACTCGCGGATAGCCGGACTCGGTCTTGTCGGCCTCGTCGAAAGCGGCGGAAACAATCACGGTGTCCTTATCCAGCCAGCTGAAGCCCGACTTGGAAGCGGGTGCACGAAACCCACCCTCGACAAAAGACTTGGTCGCGATGTCGAATTCGCGCATCTCGCTGGCGTCGCCGCCATCCGGCGACATACTCACCAGGCAACGGTTGAAGTCCGGATAGAGTCGGCTTGCGCCGCCAAAAACCCATTTTATCCCCTCCTTCGCCGCAAGCTGGTCGAAGTCGATGATCGTTTCCCAGTCGGGCTTCTCGATCTTGTAGGAAGCGACGGTCGTGCGGCGCCAGAGGCCGAGCACATTGGTCTTGTCCTGCCAGAAATTGTAGACATGGCCGGCTTTTGCCGCGCCGACCGCGATGTTGTCCTCGGCCGTCATCAGGTCGAGCGCGGTCTGGAACGACGCCTGATAGGACGGATCGCCCTGCAATTCGCCAACCGTGATCTCGTTCTGGCGATGTACCCAGTCGAGCGACTGCTTGGCTGTCCTGTCCTCCAGCCAGAGGAAGGGATCGTTGGTCGTGGGGGCCGAATTCGGCGTCTGGGTGGCAGGCTTGGTCATCAGGTCTCCGATAAACGCGTTGCTTTGAAAAAGCCAACGCCGATAGGCCGTATCGATAGAGGCTTTCCGCCCACCAGCGAGGCTAGCAATAGCCAGCGCCAGGCACATCAAGCCAAGCGTGATCGGCAGACCTCTCGCGCCCATAAAATCCATGGCGCCCCCCGCCAGCGGCGGCACGGCGATGCCGCCGACGCCCCACATCAGGGAAAAGGCCGCATTGCCGGCAACCAGTGCGGAGCCGGTGAAGCGTTCGCCGAGCTCGATGATCGACATCGTGTAGATGCCGTAGGAAACCGCACCCCAGATAAAGATCATTGGCCAGATCAGCGGCGACTCGATGAGAAGCGGAAGCAGGACGCAACCGAGCACCGTGATCGCGACGCAGGCAAGCCGCACCAGGCGCGCGGAAAGCCTTTCCGCCAAAAGGCCGAGCGGCACCTGCATGGCGATATTGCCTGCAATCATCACCGACAGCAGCGCCGACATGCGGGTCTCGGTGATGCCGTGATGGGTGCCATAGACAGGCAGCAACGCCAGCGCGCCCTGTTCGAAGCCGGCGGCGACTATGACGGCAAACAAAAGCAGCCACGCCAGCGGCACGAAACCCAGGACGGAAACTTGATGCCCGGCCTCGTCGACCTTGGGCAAGCGCGGCAGCACCAAGCCCAGGCAGATGCCGCACAGCACGAAGGCGGAGATGCCGACGAGGAAGGGCGGCCAGCCCTCAGTGCCGACTGCAAGCAGGCATAGCGGCCCGGCCGCGAAACCGGCCGAGATGATCGTCGAATAGACACCCATGACGCGCCCTCGCCGCGCCGGCGGCGCCAGCGCGATGACCCAGATCTCGCTCAGCACATAGAGCGGGTTGGTCACCACACCGATCAGGAAGCGCAGGGGAAACCACAGATAGACATTCTGCGTCCAGCCGATCAGCGCCAGCACGACAGCCGAAAGCGCCGCACAGGTAAGCGCTGTGCGCCCTGCCCCGAACCGGCGGGCCAGCGCCGGGATCAATGGCGACGACAGGATGAAACCAATCGGCGTCATGGCCGCCGACAGGCCGATCATCGCCGGCGAAACGCCCTGGCGCTGCAGGATGAAGCTCAGCAGCGGATAGGACAACCCTTGCGCGATGGCGAACACCGAGACGGTCGCGATCACACCGGTGATCGCCGCCCATTGCATCGTCTCGTCCTCGTTCGATTCAACCAAATTCATTGTGCGCACCGCTATCGAGGCTGCAGGATTAGCGATTGAGCAACGCGGTGGTAAGCCCCTGGCAGGCGAAAACCGCTTGCTCCAGACAATGCCTGTCAGGAGGTTGGGCCTGTCAGGAAGTTGGGCCTGTCAGGAAGTTGGGCCTGTCAGGAAGTTGGGCCGGTCAGGAGGTTGAGCTCGTCAGGAAGCTCGGCGCACGGACGACCGATACAGCGCGAACATCACCAGCACCGCGTCGAGGCCGGCGATCACGACCGGCAGCCCGAGCGGGCCGATGCCTTGCATGAGCACGCCGGCACCGGGTGGGCCGACGATGCCACCGACGCCCCACATCAGTGCAAAGGCAGCGTTGCCGGCGACCAGCACAGAGCCCTTGAACCGGCTGCCGAGTTCGACCAATGCCATGGTGTAGACGCCGTAACCGACCGCGCCCATCACCAGCAGCACGACCCAGATCAACGGCGTTGTGATCAGCAAAGGCAGCAAAAGCGCGCAAACGGTTGTTGCCAGCGCGCAGACGATGATCATGGCGCGGCCGCCAAAACGCTCCGCCAGAAGGCCGAGTGGTATCTGCAGCAGGATGTTGCCGAGGGAAAGCGCCATCACCAGCGAGGCCAGAACGGCTTCCGCCAGGCCATAGCTGGCGCCGAAGACCGGGACCAGCGCATAAGTGCTCTGCTGAACCGCCGCCGAGACAAGCACGGCAAGCAGCAGCGCAGGCGCCACCTTGGCAAAGCCGACAAGGCCGCTGGCAGGCTGGTCGTCATCCTCGAACCCGGTCAGCTTAGACGAGACCGCGTGCAGGATCACCGCGCAGAGCGCGAAACCGGCGACGCCGACCATGAAGGGCGCCCAGCCCGACGTACCGAGCAGGGTCAGCGCGAATGGTCCGGCGGCGTAGCCGGCGCCCATCAGCGTGTTGAACACGCCCATCACCCTGCCGCGCCGCGATGGCGGCGCCAGCGACAGTGCCCACACCTCGCCGAGGATGTAGAGCGGGTTGATGACGACGCCGATGATGAAGCGGATGACGAACCAGGCCACCCAGTCCTGCAGATAGCCGATACCCAGGAAGCAGAGCGCGCCGATCAGCGAGCAGCCGACCGCCAGATTGCGTGCACCGACAAGCCGCACAGCCGCGGGCACGAAAGAAGCCGAAAGGATCAGCCCGAGCGGCATCATCGCCGCCGACAAGCCGATCAGCGCTGGCGACATGCCTTGTTTCTGCATCAGCAGCGTGAACAGCGGCGAACTCAACCCCTGCGCCGCGCCGAACATCGCAAGTGCCGCGGTGACGCCGGCAAGCGCTGCCCACTGCGTTCCTGCTTCGCCTTCGTTCGAGCCGGTCGCAACCATGCTGCCATCCATGTGAATTGCTGGCCATCCGGCCGGCAAGCCCGAGTAGCTATCGGTTCGATCCAGGCAAAGGAAGGGCCGCCCGGCGAAATCCGCTTGCGCCAACGAGGCGGCGGGATCAGGCCGATGTCGTGGCCGCGCAACTGCCGTTCCGGCATGTCGCTTCCCTCGCCCTAGTGGTCGCCGCCTCCGCAATGGCTGGACAGCCGCCGGTCCATTATGCCGCCCGCTATCGCATCCTACGAGGACCATTCATGACCGCCGCCCTACAACCCTCAGAACCGGCATTGGCCACCGACCGCGCCCGTCGCGGCGGCCGCGCCGGAAAGCGCGCCGGCGGCTCGGCCGCGTTCGAGCAGCCGGCTTTCCGCCAGCTGAAAAACCCGCTGACGCCGACTAGGCTGGTCTCCGACGACGAGCTGGAATCGATCCACCTCGCCTCCCTGCGCGTGCTCAGGGAAATCGGCGTCGACGTGCTGCATGACGAGGCCCGCAGCATCATGAAGGCGCATGGCGCCGATGTGCGCGACGGCAGCGAGCGGGTGCGTTTCGACAGCGACATGATCCTCGAACTGGTGTCGCACTGCCCGTCGGAGTTCACCATCCATGCCCGCAATCCAGCGCACAATGTGCGCTTTGGCGGCAACAATGTGATCATCTCGATGATGGCGTCGGCGCCCAATTGCTCCGACATCGATCGCGGCCGCCGGCCCGGCAACCAGCAGGACTACCGCAATTTCTTAAAGCTCGCGCAGATGCACAACATCCTGAACTGCACGGGCGGCTACCCGGTCGAGCCGACCGATATCCATCCGTCCGTCCGCCACCTCGAATGCATCCGCGATCTCAGCGTGCTCACCGACAAGGTGTTCCACATCTATTCGCTCGGCAAGGAACGCAATGTCGACGGCATCGAGATCGCCAGGATCGCGCGCGGCATCAGCCACGAGCAGATGCTGGAAGAGCCGTCCGTCTTCACCATCATCAACACGAATTCGCCGCTCAAGCTCGACGTGCCGATGATGGAAGGCATCATCCAGATGTCGAGCAAGGGCCAGGTCGTCGTCGTGACGCCGTTCACCCTGTCGGGCGCCATGGCGCCTGTCACCATCGCCGGCGCACTGGTGCAGCAGAACGCCGAGGCGCTTGCCGGCATCGCCTTCGCCCAGATGGTGCGCAAGGGCGCACCCGTCGGCTATGGCGGCTTCACCTCCAATGTCGACATGAAGTCCGGTTCGCCGGCGTTCGGCACGCCGGAATACATGAAGGCGCAGCTCGTCGGCGGCCAGCTTGCCCGCCGCTACAACATTCCCTACCGCACCTCCAACACCTGCGCCGCCAACACGGTCGACGCGCAGGCGGCTTATGAAAGCGTGTTCTCGCTGTGGGGCGCCATCCAGGGCGGCGGCAATCTGATGATGCATGCCGCCGGCTGGCTCGAAGGCGGCCTGCGCTGCTCCTACGAGAAGACCATTTTGGACATCGACCTGCTGCAGATGGTGGCCGAATTCCTGACCCCACTCGATCTTTCCGACGAGGCACTCGGCTTCGACGCCATCCAGTCGGTCGGTCCCGGCGGCCATTTCTTCGGCACCCAGCACACGCAGGACCGCTACAAGACCGCCTTCTACTCGCCGATCCTGTCCGACTGGCGCAATTACGAGACCTGGGCGGAAGCCGGCTCGCCGACGGCGCTCGAAAAGGCCAACAAGGTCTGGAAGGAGCGGCTGGCGTCCTATGAGGAGCCTTACATGGACCCGGCCATCCGCGAGGAACTCAACGCCTTCGTCGCCAAGCGCCGGTCCGAAGGCGGCGCGCCGACCGATTTTTGATCGGCTCCCCGCCGACCACCCCATCTGATTCAGTTTACGCAAAAACGGACCTATCTTGATGAAATCTCACGTAAAAGCGGTTGTCATCGGCGGCGGCGTCGTCGGCTGCTCGGTTCTCTACCACCTGGCCAAGGCCGGCTGGACCGACATCATGC
>NZ_RZTC01000009.1:13443-58720 GCF_004023165.1 Mesorhizobium sp. M7A.F.Ca.MR.176.00.0.0
TCGAGCGCTCGGAGCTCACCTCCGGCTCGTCCTGGCACGCGGCGGGCGGCTTCCACACGCTGAACGGCGACCCCAACGTCGCCAAGCTGCAGGCCTATACGGTGCAGCTCTACAAGGAGATCGAGGAGATATCCGGCCAGTCCTGCTCGCTGCATTTGACCGGCGGCGTGATGATGGCCGACACGCCCGAGCGCATGGACTTCCTGCGCCTTGCCCATGCCAAGGGCCGCTATCTCGGCATGGACACCGAGCTGATCACCCCCTCCGAGGCCAAGGCGATGTTCCCGCTGATGGACGAGACCAATTTCGTCGGCGCCATGTGGGACCCGGTCGAAGGCCATCTCGACCCGTCCGGCACCACCATCGCCTACTCCAAGGCGGCGAAAAAACTCGGCGCCGAGATCGTGCTGCGCAACCGCGTCGTGGAACTGACACAGGAGGTCGACGGCACCTGGAACGTCGTCACCGAACAAGGCACGGTGAAGGCCGAGCATGTCGTCAATTGCGGCGGCCTGTGGGCGCGCGAGATCGGCCGCATGGTCGGCGTCGAACTGCCGGTGCTGGCCATGGAGCACATGTATCTGCTGACCGAGCCGATGCCGGAGGTCGAGGAATTCAACAAGTCGACGGGCCGCGAGATGATCGGCGTGCTCGACTTCAAGGGCGAGATCTACACCCGCCAGGAGCGCAACGGCATCCTGCTCGGCACCTATGAAAAAGCCTGCAAGCCGTGGTCGCCGGTCAACACGCCGTGGGATTTCGGCCATGAATTGCTGCCGCCGGACCTCGATCGCATCGCGCCGTCGCTGGAAATCGGCTTCAAGCATTTCCCCGGCATCGAGAAAGCCGGCATCAAGCAGATCATCAACGGCCCCTTCACCTTCGCGCTCGACGGCAACCCGCTGGTCGGCCCGGTGCAGGGCCTGACCAATTTCTGGTGCGCCTGCGCCGTCATGGCCGGCTTCAGCCAGGGCGGCGGCGTCGGCCTCGCACTGTCGAACTGGATGGTGCATGGCGATCCCGGCTTCGACGTCTGGGGCATGGATGTCACCCGCTTCGGCGAATGGGCCGGCCTGCGCTACACCAACGCCAAGGTGCGCGAAAACTATTCGCGCCGCTTCTCCATCCGCTTCCCCAATGAGGAACTCCCGGCAGCACGCCCGGCGCAGACGACACCGCTCTACGACACGATGCTGGCCAACAATGCCGTCATGGGCGACAGCTGGGGACTTGAGACGCCGCTCTGGTTCGCACCTGAAGGCAAGGAACCCAGGGATATCGTCTCCTTCCACCGCTCCAACGATTTTGGGCCGATCGGCGAGGAAGTGCGCGCCACGCGTGAGCGTGTCGGTGTCACCGAGATCGCCAATTTTGCCAAATACGAAGTCTCGGGACCCGCAGCCGAGGATTTCCTCAACCGGCTGATGACCAACCGCATGCCGAAGACCCGCCGCATCGTGCTGACGCCGATGCTCAACGAATTCGGCAAGCTGATTGGCGACTTCACCATCGCCAAGGCGGCAGAAGACCGCTTCATGATCTGGGGTTCCTCGGCGGCGCAGAAATACCACATGCGCTGGTTCGAGAAGCATCTACCGAAGGACGGAACGGTGCGCATCCACCGCTTCGACCAGACGCTGGTCGGCCTGTCGATCGCAGGGCCGAAGTCACGTGACTTGCTGCAGAAATTGGTCGATGTCGATGTCTCGACAAAAGCCTTCCGCTTCATGGATTTCCGCGAGATGGCGGTTGGCGGGGCGCCTTGCATGGTCAACCGCATCACCTACACCGGCGACCTCGGCTATGAAATCTGGATGGCACCGGCCTACGAGCGCCTGGTTTACAAAGCGATCAAGGACGCAGGCGAGGAATTCGGCCTTGTCGATTTCGGCATGCGCGCGCTGCTCTCCATGCGCCTCGAAAAGAATTTTCCGACCTGGTTCCGCGAGTTGCGGCCGATCTATGGACCGTTCGAAGGCGCGATGGACCGCTTCATCAAGCTCGAGAAGAACGACTTCATCGGCCGCGAGGCCGCTGCCAAGGAACAGGCCGAGGGGCCAAAGCTGCGCCGCGTCTCCTTCATCGTCGATGCCACCGACGCCGATGTCATGGGCGATGAGCCGATCTGGGCCAAGGTCAGCAAGGACTATGGCACGGTTGAAAAGCCGCATGGTTATGGCGCGCCCCGCTTCGACGAGGGCGGCAAGGAAATACGTGGCTCCAAGGCTACCGAAGGCGCTTCCGCCGTGCGGGGTATCGTCGACGGTGACTGGCGCGTGGTCGGCTGGGTCACGTCAGGCGGCTATGCGCATTATGTGCAGAAGTCGATGGCGCAGGGCTACGTCCCCGCAGCGCTTGCCGAGGACGAAAGTGCCGGGCTGTTCGAGATCGAGATCCTCGGTCACCGGCGCCCGGCCCGCATCAATGTCGAAGCGCCCTTCGATCCGAGCGGCGAGAAGATGCGGACCTGAGTTTCGACCATGGACAACGCGGGGCCGAAGGGCAGCTTTGGCCGGCATCGCAAGATCATGCCGTTCGAAGCCGACTCGATCGAAGCCTTGCGCGACGCCTCCCGCCAGAAGGCGGCTTCGCTCAACCAGCATGTGCTGGGCTACGGTGCGCAGGCCGAGGCTGAATGGGCCGCGGCGGGCATTGCCGCGCCCGATCTGGCGGCGATGCGCCAATACCGGCTGGAGCGCATCCGCGCCGAGCTGAGGCGCCGCGGCTATGCCGGCGCCGTGCTCTACGATCCCGTCAACATCCGCTACGCCACCGACTCGACCAACATGCAGCTGTGGGTGGCGCACAACCCGACGCGGCATTGCTTTGTCGCCGCGGAGGGGCCGGTGGTGCTGTTCGACTATTTCTCCTGCGAGCATTTGTCCGATCATTCCGGCGTCGTCGACGAAGTGCGACCGGCAGTGTCGTGGATGTATCTCTATGGCGGTGAGTTGACCGAGCAAAAGGTCCGCCGCTGGGCCGCAGGAATAGCCGATCTGGTGAAAGAGCATGGCGGCGGCAACAGCCGCATCGCCGTCGACCATATCAATCCGGAAGGCGTCGAGGAGCTGGCTCGCCTCGGCATTTCCATCGGCAATGGCGAAGCGTTGATGGAGAACGCGCGGCTGATCAAATCACCCGACGAGATCCTCGCCATGCGCCGCGCGATCGTCGCCTGCGAGGCGGCGATGGGCGAGATGGAACAAGCGCTGAAGCCGGGGACTTCCGAAAACGAATTGTGGGCGGAACTGCACCGCGGCAACATCGCGCGCGGCGGCGAATGGATCGAGACGCGACTGCTGACGTCAGGCCCGCGCACCAATCCGTGGTTCCAGGAATGCTCGTCGCGCAAGATCGAGGCTGGCGATCTCGTCGCCTTCGACACCGACCTGATCGGCCCCTACGGCTTCTGCGCCGACCTGTCGCGCACATGGCTGTGCGGCGATGGAAAGCCGACCAGCCAACAGCGCGACCTGTTCCGCATCGCTGCCGACCAGATCGGGCACAACACGGCACTGATGCAGCCAGGCATCTCGTTTCGCGACCTCGTCGAACGCTCGGCGGTGCCGCCCGGCGACTGCTTCCCGACGCGCTACGGCGTGCTCTATCACGGCGTCGGTCTGGCCGATGAATACCCGACCTTGCCGCATGCCAGCGACTGGACATCGGACACTCCGGACGGCGTGCTGGAACCGGGCATGGTGCTGTGCGTGGAAAGCTATATCGGCAGGCTTGGCGGGCGCGAAGGCGTCAAGATCGAGGAACAGATACTGATCACCGAGACGGGCAACGAACAGCTCTCAACCTACCCGTTGGATAAGAGACTGCTCGGCTAGCCCGGCAATGGCCTCGCGCAACGCCCCAACCGTCTTTTCCGGTGTCCCTGCGGCGGTGATGTAGGGCAGGCCTTTGCGCCGTCCGGTCCAGCCAACGACCGCCACCCTTTTCGCCGCCGGCTCGAAACGCTGCGCCAGTGCCCAGCTCTTGCAGTCGATGGCCGCTATATCGGCCTTGCCCTCTGCAATTGCGACGATCGAGGAACGGTGCCCACCGCTTTCGCTGCGCGAGGCAAAGAGGTCAAGGCTCTCGCCCATCGCCTCCAGGTCGCGCGTCAAACCGAGGAACCCCGACATCGAATCGAGGCTGTTGAAGGTGAAGCGCTTGCCGCGGATCCGATCTAGTGGGATCAGCGGGCTGCCGTCATTGGGCGAGGCAACCGACGGCGCGCCATCCGCCAGCATGACGATGGCGCTGGAATAGAGCTCGCCCTGCCCGCCTTCGTAGGCGTCGTAGCTTGGCTGGGCAACCACCTGCACATGCCTGGACAGGCCGAGTTCCATCGGCCCCCAGCAGGTCTGCGCGAACAGCAGCGCCGGGTGCAGCCACAGTCTGTGAAAATCGAGTTCGTCCGGCGGCAATGTCACTGGGTCGGGTGCGATCAATGCACCGGCAGCATCACGAATACCGCCCGGCACCGGCGGCAGGTCTCCATTGCGCCGCACGATGGTTTGCGGTGCGTCGATACCCTTTTGCCGAAACACGTCGCGCAACAGCATCCATTGCGCGTCGACCTCGCCGCGCATTTCGGGCCAGTCATACATCGGCAACGCCGCAATTGATTTCATCAGATTTTCTTTCTAAATCAACAGATTAACGTGTCAGTCCGGTTCAGCCAAATTCCCGCTATTGCACGGTTTTTCATTTATAGTACAACATGTCGTACCGACCTTGGGGGAATGTTGTACGGATGGCTAGCATCATAGAGCGGAAACGGAAGGACGGCTCGCCGTCGTTCATGGCCCAGATCGTCATCAAGCGCGACGGCAGGACAGTCCACCGTGAAAACAAGACGTTCTCCAAGCGGCGAGAGGCAGCGGCGTGGGGAGCCTTCCGCGAGGGCGAGCTTGCGAAGCCAGGCGTCGTTGAGGACATCAAGAAAGAAGACCCGACCCTTGGCGAGGCCATAGGGCGGTACGAGCGGGAGGCCAAGCGGCTTGGTCGCACCAAAGCAGCGGTCTTAAAAAGCCTGAAGGAATACTCCATCGCGTCTATGCGGTGCTCCGAAATTCGATCCGACCATATAGTGTCGCTTGTCCGCGAACTTGCGGAAACTCGACAACCTTCGACCGTTTCCGGGTACCTGACATTCCTCTCTGGCGTCTTCAAGATCGCACGGCCAGCATGGGGCTACCCGCTAGACGAGAAGGCCATGGCGGACGCCAGCACGGTTGCGTCTAAACTTGAGATGACTGGCCGTTCCAATCAACGCGATCGGCGCCCGACCGTTGGCGAGATGAATCGCATTATGGATTTCTTCGCCGCCCGCACCGAGCGCAGTCTTCCCATGGAACGCATCGCGGCGTTCGCTCTGTTCAGCGCGCGCCGTGAGGGAGAGATAGTCCGCATCCGATGGGATGACTTGGACGAAGCGCACTCACGCATCTTGGTTCGTGACGCTAAGGATCCACGCGGTTCATCAGGAAATCATATTTGGACGGAGCTGACGCCAGAAGCTCTGGCGATCATCAAGGCCACGCCAAAGACGGGCGAACTGATCTTCCCGTTCAAAGGCGACACCATCAATTTTGCTTGGCGCAACGCCTGCAATTTGCTCGACATCAAGGATTTGAAGTTCCACGATTTGAGGCACGAAGGCGTGTCGCGGCTGTTCGAACTTGGTCGGACCATTCCACAGGTGGCCTCAGTGTCGGGGCACCGCTCTTGGCAAAACCTGCAGCGATACACCCATATTCGCGAGACAGGCGACAAGTGGGCAAACTGGAAATGGCTGGAGATCGTCACACCGCAGGCGGAAAGCGCCTGACTAACATTGACATGCAAGGCGAAAACGCCTATACACGACGTCCGCTTCTGCACTCTACAAGCCTATTTTAGCAGGAGCGTCAACATCCTACCATCGGGAGGATAGATGTCAACTGGGAAAATGAGCACCGCCGCGGCTGCCGCGTATATTCGAAAATCGACCTCATGGCTGAACAAGAGCAGAATGTCGGGAACTGGTCCCGTCTACTTTAAAGCAGGCGCAGGCGTCAGCTACGCCCTGTCCGACCTAGACGAGTGGTTGGCAGGATGCAGACGTACCGCAGTGTACGACCATGCCAACGACAATCAACGAGCCATGAGGATAACAGCATGACCGATTTGGACGACGCCCTTGAGCACCTGAAGGAACTCCGTCGCACATTCGTGGAGAAGTACGCCGACCGTGCTGGCGACGACGAAACGCTAGGCAGGATTGCTCTAATCCAGACGAGCATTACCGCCGTTGAAGCAGTGATGGCCGAGCCAAAGCCGGTAAAGACCGGACCGAAAATTGAGTTCGGCGAAGACGGCTACCCCAAGTAGACCCCCTACCCGCGCCTCGGCCTCAATCTCCTCGTCACCCACCGCAAGGGCGCCGAGGCGCGGGCATTACTGCCTACGGGCAGCCACCCTGTTGAACAGGAACATCAACCTTGAAAGTTCTTTCGGTAAGACCTGCACCCAATGGTGCGGGCAGCGCAGTCGCGCACGTCGATATCGAATTCAATCAAGACATCAAGTTCTTCGGCCTTCGCGTCTCGAGGCGCACGGGAGGCGGCTATTCGGTTTTCGCACCGAACGGCCAGGGAGGTGCTGGCCGGGTTGTGACATTCTCCCCGGAATTGGTCAGAGACATAGCAAGCGCCGCCCTGGCCGCAATCGAGGGCGTTGTTCATGACCAGCGCTAAGGGGAAGCCGAGATACATCCCTGTCCCCGGCGACAACACCACGCGATGGTTGTTCTTGGGCGCACTGTCCACGGACAGGCGCCGCCGCCTGACCCACATGATGGTGTGTTGGCATATTCTCGAGGCCTGGTGGGATAAGTTTGGGAACTGCCGTGCAGGGGTCACTTTCCTGCAAAACGGCACAGGCCTAACCCGCGGTGCCATCGCCACGGCCACCTCTGAGTTGGTGGAATGGGGATATTTCACCCGCCGTATGGGGGAGGGAAAACGGCCTACGGAATACTTCCCTAAATGGTCTATCGTCCTACAGCCATCGGACGTTAACCCTAGCGTCCTACAGCTACGGGACCCATGGGTCCTACCGTCACAGGACGCTAAATTCGGTAGCGTCCTACAGCCATCGGACCAAACACACTTACTAAGCCCGCTTACAGCGGGGCTTACGTATAGTGTGAATGATAATACCCATGGCGCGGCTTTGCCGCCGCTTTCGGCTGGCCTTGCGGCCACCGACGCGGAAACGCCACGGGACCCTGAAAATGGATTCGAACAATTCTGGAAAGCATTTCCTCGGAAGCATTACAGGACAGCAGCCGAAGCGGCCTGGGGGAAGATTGCCCCTGACGCAGAGTTGCTTGAAACTATAATCGGCGCCGCGGAAGCTCTAGCCAATCACTATGCCGCCAATCCAATCGAAAAGAAGTGGATGCGAACCGCTCCGAAGTGGCTTGCCGGAAAGGGTTGGACCGAAGACTTGCCGTCCGTCTACGCGGACCCGAGGGATGCTGCTATCGCGAAGGCCAAGGACCGTCCGAAGAAAGACAAGCCTGCCAGTGTCGCACAGGTCGAAGCTGACAACGATAACAAAGACAACCTCGACGCGCCTGGCGAATGGATAGGCGATGTCGGGGTCTTCTCTCCGTTCGGCAGATTCGGCGCGGAAATCGCTGGAAGCAAGGTCCATTGGCGGGACGAACACAACGAACAGGTAGTCCTCACGCTGCGGCTCAATCCGTCAGGAGGCATCGCTAGTGGTGTCGAGGTGGAACATACGTTTCTATCGCAATCGGCTGACGAGCAAAAGCAGAAGCGCGGCCAAGCGTTCCTAAATCGCATCGCCTTCTGTCTTGGCATCGAGCACGACTTGGAGGACACCGACGTTTTTCATGGCCGCACTCTCTCATGCTACATCAGCAACCGCGGCGAGATATCGTACATGCCAACAATGCAGATAGCAGCATGAGCCTGCCTTCGCTCCACGAAATAGCCGATCGCCTCGCGCGGTTGGCACCTTCGCATCGGGACCCGGATTGGTTCCATGAGGAAAAGAGCGAGCTGGTCGACTTGTTGCGTCGGTTGGCTGCGAACTACAACGCCAAGCGCGCTAAATCGTCAATTTATTAGGCCACAACAGTATCACATATTATGCCAAATTGGCGCTTTCTGGCATTCCCATGGTGTATATAGGCAGAGGGACGGTAAAATCGTGGCCAGTTCTGACGTATGTACATGAGGGTAAGTCCCTTTTGTGATCTCATGACCTTATGAGTATAAGGGGGTGCGTCCCTTTCTGCAGAGTTGTTCGGAGTATGGTGAGGCCAGTACGGACTCAAACAGCCAGAATGTTGGGAAGGGTACGGAGAGCATCTTTGGTTATAACCATTTCCGGCTCCCGCGCCTTATAGGTGGGAAGCTTGGTGCGCACCAAAAGCCGGAAACTCGACAGTAGGTAGGAAGGCTAACTCCCACCTCCCCCCCAAGCCGCCTCTGAGCGGCTTTTTATTTGCCCACACAATCTTTCAATCGATAGACAGGAGGCCGTTCATGGCCTGGACTTCGCGCGGCTTCACTGTCGCCGAGGCCGCGCAGCTTGCCGGCCTTCACCGTTCCGCACTCGACGTCATCATCCACCGTGCGCGGCATGTGTCTGTGTTGTGGAGTGAGAAGCGTGCCACCCGCCGTTGGTTTTCGCCGCGTGACATTTGCGTGCTGCGGATCGCTCACGAGTTGGAGCGCTCTGGCCGCTCGTGGCTCATGTCGATCGGTACGGCCTTCGACAACCTCGAGCACCCGCCAACCGCTGACACGCTGCTGGTCGCGCCTGCCGTCATCCGGCGTGGTTGCGGCTTGCCGCGCGTCATCCCAGAGCGGGATGCCAACCGCTTGCCGTTCGATGTTTCAACAATCGTCGTGCCGTTCGGTCGCATCTGCAACGACATCATTGCGCGCTGCGCAGAACTGGAGTCCAGCCGTGTGGCCGTTTGACCGTAAGCAACCGCCTATTGAGCAGAAATCCCTAGCTGCCCCTGACGAGGAGCTGTTGGCCATCCTTGGCGCCACCGTGACCGGTACGGCAGCTGTATCGGCCAGCGTGGCGCTTACCGTGCCGGCAGTGTCCGCCGCGGTGCGCGTGCTGTCCGAAGCAGCAGCGACGCTCGACGTCCGCGTACAGCGGAAGGACGGCGACGCTTGGGTTGACGACGAGGAACATCCAGCATGGTGGCTCCTTCGCGGCGATGCCTGCCCATGGTCTTCAGGCTTCGAAACCATCCGCGACCTTGTTGCCGAGGCGCTGACTCGCGATGCTGGCGGCTTGGCGTGGGTCAACCGCGTCGAGGGCAAGCCTGTCGAGATTATCCACTATCGCGACCATGTCATCTCGGTTGAGTACGCCGATACCGGCGAGCCGACATACCGCCTGTCAGGTAAGGTGGTTCCGGCCAGTGACATCATTCACCTTACGGGACCATTCGCCAAAAGCCCATTGAACATGGCGGCGGAGGCGATCGGCGTTGCTCACAAGATGGAGCAACATGCCGCTAAGCTATTCACCAGCGGCGCTAGGCCCGCTGGTGTGCTCCAGTTTCCCACTGGCGTTAAACTTGGCGACACGGCACTGGCCAAAATCAAGGCCGGCTGGAACGCCGCTTTCGGTGGATCCGGTAACGGCGCCGGCACGGCGATTACGTGGGATGGCGCAGAGTGGAAAGCTTTGGCTTTCTCCAGCGTCGACAGCCAATTCCAAGAGCTTCGGACCTTCCAAGTCCAAGAGGTGGCGCGCGCGTTTCGGGTACCGCCGGGCATGCTTTACGAAATGTCGCGGCAGACATGGTCGAACATGACGCAGGCGACACGCGAGTTCTTGGTGTTCTCGCTAGAGCCGTGGCTGCGGTCACTCGAGGCCGCGCTTACCAGAGCGCTCATCGCGCCAGGCGATCGTAAGACATTCCGTATCTGGTTCGAACGCGATGACCTCACTCGTGCCGACCTTGGCGAACGCGCAACAGCCTACTCGTCCTTGATTACGAGCCGCGTCATCAACCCAAACGAAGCTCGCGAGTGGGAGAGCATGCCGCCTTATCCGGCCGGCAATGAATTCGCCAATCCCAATGTCAGCGGCGTCAAACCCGCCAACGACAACACTCCAGCAAAGGCTGCCGCCTGATGGAACGCCTATTATTCGAAACCAAATTTGTGGCCGATGACACGGGCGCAATCGAGGCGCTTGCCTGGCCGTTCGGCACGCCGGACCGGGTCGGCGACGTCATTGAAAAAGGCGCCTTTGCAGACGCCAAGATGCCGATGCCAATTCTTTTTGGGCACGACATGAATGACCCGTTGGGTGCCTGGACAGAAGCGACAGAAGCCATCGACGGTCTACGCCTAAAGGGCCGGCTACTTGTCGGTGAGGTGCGTCGGGCCGACGAAGTTCGCAGCCTAGTTAAGGCGGGTGCCGTCCGCGGCATCAGTATTGGGTTTGTTACCCGCAAGGCGATTGCTCGCAAGGGCGGCGGTCGAACCATCTCACAACTCGAATTGCTGGAGGCGTCACTCGTGACGATCCCCATGCATCCTGGCGCTCGCGTGACGAGTGCCAAATCCGCCGTGCGCGCGCTCGAAATTGCGGCGGCTATCAACCGGATGGCTGCAGCCATCCGAACCTAAAAGGACCATCCTACATGCGTGATGCAAACAACGCCCTTGTCACCAAGGGTGAAGACGAAAACGTTGACACCATCGTGACCAAGGCACTCGCTGATTTGCAAAAGTCGGTTGATGACCGCCTCAAGGCAGTCGAGACCAAGACGGCTGCGAACGACAACACCAAGCTTGTCGACCGTCTGGCCGCCGTCGAAACCAAGCTCAATCGCCCTACCATTCTCAAGGGTGCCAACGACAACGAGCCGACCGAAGAGCGCAAGGCTTTCGTTAGCTATTTGCGCCGCGGCAAGGAGTCGATGGTCGCCGAAGAGACCAAATCCCTCCGAATTGCGGACGACACGAGCGGTGGCTATTTCGCCACAGCCGAGTTCACTACGGAAGTCATCAAGGGCATTGTAGAGCGTTCGCCTATCCGCCAGGCGGCTCGCGTTGGCAGCACGGCTAGCGGTTCGGTTCTGTTGCCTAAGCGCACCGGCCGTCCGACCGGCTATTGGGTTGGTGAAACCGAGACCCGCACCAGCACAGAGTCGGCTTACGGCCAGCTTGAAGTGCCAATTCACGAAATGGCTTGTTACGTCGACGTTTCGACGCGCCTGCTTGAGGACGCTGCCGTTAACGTCGAGAGCGAAGTTGCTTTTGATCTTGCCGAAGAGTTCGGGCGCCTCGAAGCCGCTGCCTTTATGGACGGCGACGGCGTTAAGAAGCCGCTTGGTGTTATGGCGACGTCTGGCGTTGCATACAGCTTCACCGGCAACGCTTCGACGCTTGGCACTGCACCAGCCGACACGCTCATCGACGCCTTCTATGAGCTTTCCGCTTACTACCGCAACCGAGCGGTTTGGATGATGAACGGATCGACGTTGGCGGCCGTGAGGAAATTGAAAGACGGCAGCACGGGCGCATACCTGTGGGCGCCGGGCCTTAGCGCTTCGACTCCGGAAACGATCCTTGGCCGTCCGGTTATCGAAGACCCAACGATGGATGATGTTGGCGCCGCTGCGGAGCCGATCGTTCTTGGTGACTTCGATTCCGCGTTCCGCATTTATGACAGGCTCAACCTGTCCATCATGCGCGACCCGTACAGCCAGGCCACCTCTGGTTTGGTGCGCTTCCATGCGCGCCGCCGCGTTGGCGCCGGCATGGTTTTGGCCGAAGCACTACGCAAAATCCGCTGCGCGACCTCGTAAAACTACATCGCCTGCGCAATGCAGTTAGGGCGGTCCCAGACCAGTGGCCGCCCATTTCCCTTCAAATCATAGGAGCGCACATGCGCGATCTAGCTCACAACCTTGGGGCTGTTAATGCCCTTTCGCCTGCCGTGCAGGCTGCCACTATCAAGGGCAACGCAATCGACTTGCTAGGCTTCGACAGTGTCATGTTCACTGTCGTTACTGGCGCCATTGCCTCTTCCGGCAACTTCACCATCACAGTGCAGGAATCCGACACTACGACTGACGGCGACTTTACTGACGCTGCGGCTTCGGCCCTGATAGGCTCGAGCCTCGTCAACCCGCTCACTGCGGATGGCGCGTTCAAGATCAGTTATATCGGGTTCAAAAGGTATGCCCGTATCGTGGCAACCAAGAACTCAGGCACGTCGATTGCGGCCGGCGCTGTTGCTATCAAAGGCAGAGCCTACAGCAAGCCCGTAGCCTAACCCCATCCGGCGGGGGACATTTGAGGGCACCGCTACGCACGTAGCTCACGGGCCTGCCCGACAGCGAACTCATGGATGCGGCCCGCCAAGGTCTTCAACGATCCGTTCAATCCATGAAGGTCCAGATACCAGCCGCGCCTCCTTTCCTCATGGGTCACACCATGAGCGTCGGCTAAGGGTCAATTAGCGGGTGGCATGCAGGACGCTGCCATCCGCTTTCAATTCAGGAGCCACCATGCCCAACGTGATATGCGCGTGCGGCTATTCGCTACCGAAAGGCGTCAAGTGCCCATGCCAGCAGCGCAATGCCAAGACTAGGCAAGCAGCCAACGACGCAGCCCGCGGCAGCGCCTCAGAGCGCGGATACACAGCCGAATGGCATCGCGAGTCTAAAGCCTACCTAGCGCTGCTAGGAAGGCCGCTATGCGCCTGTGGCTGCGGCAGGCCAGCCAACATGGTGGATCATATCAAGGCGCCGAAAGGCGACATGGTACTGTTCTGGGATCGCACCAACTGGCAGCCCTATAACCGTGGCTGCAACAGCAGAAAGAACATACGCAGTGAGGGTGGGTTCGGGCGTTAGCGCAACGATCTCGCTATGCTTTCAACCTTTGAGATTGCGTCATCGATACGACGCTTCGCCTTCTGGCCGTCGTCATGTGAAGCAGCGCTTCTAGCTGCTGCCAATTCGCCTGACACTACAGCAGATAGTTCACGCGAAGCACGCTGCATCTTACGCTTGATCTCTTCTAGCTCCATCATCGCCTCCCGTTTGCCGGGCCGACAATGACACGCCCCCACCAGGTCGGCAACTTTTGTCGACTCCTCCCTAACCACTCGCCCCCACACATTTCGCAATAAATCGAAAATAGGAATTTGGACCTATGGCATTAGTCATTGTCACGGCGCCGTCTGTCGAGCCGGTCACGCTTGCGGAGCTTAAGGCGCATGTCCGCGTCGACCATAGCGACGACGACAGCTTGCTCGTGGCAAAGGGCCTGGCGGCACGCCAGTACGTGGAGCGCTTCGTCGGCAAGCCGCTTATTTCGACCACCTATGATCTGGTTCTGGATGCCTTCCAGCGCGGGCCGATGCAGATCCCCAAAGGACCGCTTCAGGCTGTGACGTACGTCAAGTATGTCGACGCAACTTCGGGCTTGGAAACGACGCTCGCAACCGACCAATATGCCGTGGATACCGCAAGCGATCCGGGTTGGATTGCACCGGGTGATGTCGGCTGGCCGGCAACAACACCAACCATCAACGCTATCCGCGTTCGCTTCATTGCTGGTTACGGCGACGCAGCAGAAGACGTCCCGATGCCATTGCGGGAAGCCATCCTTCAGATCGCTGCCCAAGAATACGAATGCCGGGAGGCTTCGTCACACGGTGATAAGGCAGCCGCAATTCCATACGGCGTCGGTGACATCCTGTCAGAGTACCGGGAGTGGTCCTTCTGATGCGTGGACGAAAGGCGACAGTTACGGCGCTCGACGGCGCACTATCGAGGGTGCCGTCACCACCAAAGGATATGCCTGCACGCGCTACTAAAGAATGGCGGAAAGTGCTCGGCGTGCTGGTGGAGCAGCGAAAGATTGCTGATCACGAACTGCCTCTTGTCGACGCCTACTGCCGCGTCGTGGCCCACATCGGCGCCTGCGAGGTAGCGATTGCCGAGCACGGATTAACGATGGTCTCGCCGTCAGGTGAGACCAAGCGCCGACCCGAAACGACACTGCTCAAAGAATATCACGCGACGCTTGCACGCCTCGCGGACGCCCTTGGCTTGGCACCAGCATCAAGGAACAAGAACAAGGGAGGCGCCATTGGAAACGACGACGCCGACGACCTCGGAGACATCTAATGCGTGGTTATTCGACGACAGCTCAATCCCAGACCCGCACGGAAAAGGCGAAGCTGCAGTCCGCTTCGTCCGAGCACTGCGCCATCCAAAATCAAATCTTCAGAACCATGCTTTCCAGTTGGACCGCTGGCAGGAGCGTATCATCCGGCGAGTCTACGGCGACACGAAGCCAGACGGCACCCGCCGCATCAAGACCGTCTTTGCGCTAATCCCGCGCGGCAATCGCAAGACAACGCTTGGAAGCGCTCTCTGTCTCGTAGGCTTGGGACCAGAGCGCATTCCGCGTAGCCAGGTCGTATCGGCGGCCGTCGACCGCGATCAATCCCGTATCGCGCTCGAGGAAATGACCGGCATCATTCGGGCGCATCCTCGCCTTGAAGAAGCGTTTCAGATTCAGGATACAAAGAACCGCATAACGCATCGTAGGAGCGGCGCGTTCTATAGAGCGATGTCGGCTGATGCTGCCACTGCTCACGGCAGGACGCCTGTCTTTGCGCTCGTTGACGAGCTTCATGCCTGGAAGAAACGCGACCTTTGGGACGCCATCAAGACAGGCTTGGTCAAGACGCCAGGTTCGCTGCTTGTGATCACTACCACGGCAGGCATCGGCCGCGAGAACATCGCTTACGACATGTACGCCTATGCGCGGCAAGTGGCATCCGGCGCCATCGAAGACGATGCGTTCCTGCCGATCTTGTTCGAGGCCGACAAGGACGAAGACTGGCGCGACGAGTCAGTGTGGCATCGGGTCAATCCCGGCCTGTCATGCGTGCCGCCGTATCCCGACATTGATGGCATGCGGCAGATGGTGCGGGAAGCCGAACACCGGCCAGCCGATCGCGCCATGTTCCAGCAGTTGCACCTCAACATCTGGCAGGATGGTGCAGCCAATCCTGAGTGGGATCTTGGCATTTGGGATCAATGCGTTAGCGAAGTGGACCTGGAAGCGCTGCGCGGTAAGCGTGCTTGGCTTTCCGCCGACCTTGCCAAGCGTACCGACCTCGCAGCCGTTGCGGCCTGCATAGAACTAGAAGACGGTCGCTATGCGCTGCACGTGCAGTCGTTCGCGCCCGAGGAAGGCATACGAAGGCGAGCCGATAACGACAGTGCACCGTACCAACTATGGGCGGAACAGGGCTACCTCACGGCCTGTCCTGGTGACATCGTCGACCGCGGCATTATCGAAGAGCACATACGCCGCTTGTGCGGTCTTCTGGACGTTCAGGAAGTCGCGTTCGATCAGTATCTAGCTCGTGAAATAATGGAAAATCTGGAGGCGGACGGCATCCCCGTTGCTGCCTTTCCGCAGACACTCGCTAACTACGCTAAGCCAGTCGATGACTTTGAGCAGTTGATGCTTACACGTCACGTTGTGCACGACGGTAACCCGTGTCTCCGGTGGGCAATCGGCAACGTTGTGATGATGGCGGACCAATCGGGCAACCGCAGGCCTAACAAGGCACGCGCGGCCGATCGGATCGACCCGGCTGTTAGTGCCATCATGAGCTGCGGACGCGCTGTGGCGGGCGCCTCTGGCCTCAGCATGTACGAAACCGCCGACGAGTCGGCCTTCCACTTTTAGGCACTAGGACCCCCACAAATGACCACCACACAACGCGCTAACGCGCGACTGCAGAGCCGTGCCCGCCAGCACATGATGGTCTCCGGCTATGCCGCGAACTATGGCGTGCTGTGCGGACGCTACATCATCGCGGCAGGCGCCTTCCGCGATCTCTTGCAGGGCGGATGCAAGCCAAAAATGCTGCTCAACCACGACGGCCCACAAATCGGCGAATGGCTGTCGATCGCCGATGACCGCGGCCTTTTCGTCACTGGCCGGCTCTGGGATACCTCGCGCGCCCATGAGGCTATCGCGCTCTACCGAGATGGCGAACTGACCGGACTTTCGCTCGGTCCAAAGGGCGCCGTCTGGGACACGATGCAGTGCGGGATAAAGGTAATTTCGGAGGTCAACCGGATCGATGAAATCTCTCTATGTGGCGAGCCCCTCGACCCGGCGGCACTGATCACCGAATTTTCGCACGTAGGAGGTCTGTAAATGTCGAGACCGGTAAGAGGGCGTTGGGTTTTCGATGATCCGACAGCGCCGACCGTGCCGCAAGTGCCGGAAGTCCAGACCACGCTGCCGACTTCGGCCTACGGTCAGACGATCCCTGTTGTATACGGCAAGTGCCGTCTGCCTGCGGCCTATATCTGGGTGCCGCCGATCCTTACCGTCACGTCGACCCATGTCGAGTATTGGGACACCATCACCTCGACCACGGCAAAGATGTCGGCCCGCTTGCGTTTCGCGCGCCCGCTTGTCCCGAACTCGAACTGGACGATGCGCAAGCTCTATGCCAATGGCAAGCTGATCTATGATGGGTCGAACGGCTATCGCCAAAGCGGCCTGAAATTCACCGCTTATGATGGCAGAAGCATCCAGCCGCGCGATCCGACGATGGTTTCCGAGGAAGGCGAGACCAACGTCTCTGCCCATCGCGGCTATCTCGATATCGTCGTCAAGGATTTCGACATTGTTGGCCTTGGTGCTCCGCCGGTCTTTGAAGCTGAGTGGATTCAGGACGGTGCGACAACGCACGATTATGACAGCTTTGCCACGCTTTCGAGCAGCACCGTCGACCACATGGTTCCGGTATGGGAGCAGGGCTTGCTCTATGGCTACCAGGAGCCGAGCAGCATTGTGAGGCAATTTTCAATCTACGCCATGCGGGAATATTTCAGGCAGGCGCAGGACGAGTTCTCATTCCTTTTTGCCGGATGGCGATACAGCCGAACGCTCGACCTACTATTCTATCTTGGGCAGGACGGTGCCGGCCATTGGAGACCTATCCTAACGAATGCCGTATCGGGCATTGTTGCCACTGGCGCCAACGTAGGAAGCGTGGCCGCGGTCATTGGCACTGTCTGCCTAGTCGATACCTCGGCCTATGCCTTCTATGCGGGCTTCACTGACGACGCGCAGCTTTTTGTGTACCGGGCCGATACGGGAACGATCATATTGGCCTTCGACTCCGGCGCGGCTTGGAACGGCTATACCAAGCTCGAGTGCCTTGTGCCTGGTGAAGTTCGGGGCAGCGAGTTCGACATCTGGCTGTGCGCCGACACCGACCTTGTGAAACTGACCTTCACGTCTCAGGGCACGCTCAAAAGCTCAACCGTCATTGCCACACTCTCGGATGATCTCTGCTACGTTGTCTATGATGCCGGCGGCTTCCTCGTTGTCTGGACTGATGCCGCTCACATCGTGCGCATCAACGGCGCTACTGGCGCTATCGTCTACAACAGCACTGTTCCTTACCAGATCGAGACCGTAGGCTCTCGAAGGCTTGGCGACCCCGATCTTCAGCGGCTAACCGATGAACTCTACTACGTCGCCAGCAGCACGAGCTATTTCACCAATCTCGACACCGGCTTGACGCGTTCTGTTGCGGGGGCGACCAGCAACCCACAGCTATTCTACTACGATGGCCAGACCGACACGCTGTTGACGAAGACACCCGTCTTCAGTGTGCCTCAGCGCCTCCGGATCATCTCGGAGGACGGCACGCAACGCTTGCTCAGTGATTTCCTGCTCGCTCTCATGGTTTCGGGAGGATTTGACGAGTCTGAAATCGCCTTTGAAGGCGACATCGATGATGTGATCGACGGCGCCGTTGTCGATGTCACTGCCGGTGTCCGAGACATCGCGCGGTCGGTCTGCGAGCCGTATTCGATCGCCATCTTTGAGCGAGCCGGCCAGATCATCTTCAAGCGTGCATTTACTGGCGATGCGCTCGTTATTGATGCCGTTCTGGCTTCGGTCGGCGACATCGCAGACAACCCATGAAAGGTGACAAGCAATGTCCCACGATCTAAATCTTATTCTGATCGCTGATGGCCAGGCAGATGACCAATGGCAGTCGTCCAATGACGGCCTGACCCAATTGGCCAACGGAATGGCTGATATCTACACGGTCGATTTCTCCGGCGGCAATGTCGCGTTGACATCTGCCCAGTTCCGTTCGGCGATGACATTTGTTCCCAGTGGTTTGTCAGCCACCAGGATCCTGACGTTGCCGGCCGTCAAACGGGCGCTGTTCATCGTCAACAACACCGATGCGGCCGACACAATTAACGTCACAAAAGGCTCGACCACCATCGCCGTCGGGCCTGGCGAAATTGGGCTTCTCACCACGGATGGCACGACGAACGACCTGGGCGGCACCGTGGTCCATGCCGGCGGCGGTTCTGTGAGCCCTATTGGCAAGCACACATTGTGGGTGCCGGCTGGGGCCATGACGGCGCGCACAAGCAACGGCGCAGCGGCTGGTTCGGTCGAGACGACAACCAACAAGGTCATGCTTAAGACGCTCGACTTCGACGCTTCCGCTGACGAGCATGCGCAGTTCTCTATCCTGATGCCCAAGAGTTGGGATGAGGGCACCGTTACGTTCAAGCCAGTCTGGAGCCATGCCGCAACGGCCACGAATTTCGGCGTCGCCTGGTTCTGCCAGGGCCTTGCCTTGTCGAACGACGATGCGGCCGATTCGGCTTTCGGTACAGCGCAATCGAGCGTCGACACTGGCGGCACGACCAATGACATCTACGTCGGGCCGGAAAGCTCCGCAATTACCATCGGCGGCACGCCGGCCGAGGGCGACCTCGTCGTGTTCCAGATTTACCGGGACGTCAGCGACGCCGGTGACACCATGGCGATCGACGCGCGACTGCATGGCGTCCACCTCTACCTGACAACCAATGCTGCTACGGATGCCTGACCATGCTCATGTTGACCCAACTATTTGGATTTGGGGACGGCCAGCAGTCAGCTGGTGGCGGCAGTCCTCTGGGCATTTCTGGCATTCCTGTTCTTACTACGATCGAGGACGTGGCCTATGCTGGCTTCACCGTCTCGGCGACGGGTGGCACCGCGCCCTATACGTTTTCCGTTCATGCGGGAACGTTGCCGACCGGCATTACTCTGAATAGTTCAACTGGTGTTGTTTCAGGGACGCCGACAACACCGGGAACGTCGACAGGAATAGTGATTCGGGTCACAGACAATGTGTCGGCAACTGCCGATCTCGCATCGTTCGATTTGGAAGTGCAGGCGGCTGGCCCGGTCACCTACCAGGGCACCAACTCGTTCGGCGGCACGCATACAGGCAACACCTACACGAACGCTCCGATCGGCCCGGCGAGCGCGACCAGGCTGGTCGTGGCTGTTGTTCAGTGCCGACGCGCTGCCAACTCGGCACGAACCATCACTGGCGTCACGATTGGCGGCAATTCGGCACCTATTCTCGTGCAGACAAACGTCGTGGATGGCGTTTCGAGCGGCATCACAGTTGGCATCGCGGCGCTGGTCGTCCCGTCCGGAACGACCGCAACTGTTGTCGCCACATTCAGCGGCGCAGGCTCTCAGAGCGCCGTGTCGGTCTACACGATAGACGGTCTTGCATCCACCACGGCGACGGATACGGCGTCGGCGACCGGAAACAATGCTTCAAGCTCGACCCTGGACGTCAACGCCAACGGCGTCGTCATTGCTGGATTTGCTGGTGCCGGCGGGACGCTCGGTGATATGACCCTCGTTGGTGTCACCGAAAATGACGACCGAGATGTGTTCGACGCTGCTGGGACGCTTACGCATGCGCGTTTTGCGGCAGGCTCGATAGCCAATCTTGCGAGCGAAACGAACCGGACAATTTCGGTTTCGTCATCCGCTAACATCGAAGCGCTGGCTGTCGCGTCTTGGGCCTAACCGGCGATTGCCATCCCCAGTCCAACGCCTAGGATAGCAAGGTCCTATGTCGGCTTATCGACAAGCGGGGTTTTTCGCTTGGGCGGGACATAGGCGCTCACCAGCCGGACGACATCGTCCTTCACCGTCACCGGCCCGCCGAGATTGACGGTCACCTCGTCCCCGTCGATCCTCGTAACGTCGCCGATCAGCTCGATTGGTTGGCCCTTCTTCACCTTGCTCGTCGGGTCGACGATAGAATGTGGAAAGCCATAACCTGGTATCGTGACGCTGACGCGGTCCTCCGTGACCCGCCTTCGCACCGTGGCGGTGATTGCCACCTCGTCGCCAATCTTGATGCCCCTTGCCATAGGCAGAGTCTGGGGCGGGCCGGAGCTTAGTCAAGGGATTGCTAATGTGTCAGTGGCTCGTGTAGTTGCCGTCAGCCAGCCAGCGCTAGGCCAATGGCAAAACCAACGCCGACCGCCAAACCGGTGGCGAACTTCCCGCCGAGGTTCATTGAAATGGCGAGCGCATGGCGGCGCCAGTCAGCCCGCGGCTGCGCGACAATTCTGGTGAGATCATCGAATATCAGTGCGTCATGCATGGGTCTAACCCCCGTGTGTTTCGCTGCCGATATGGATTCCATAAAATAAACTCGGAGTCCAGCCGAAATACGTCCGAGTACAAATAGGCGTTTTCGCCTATTCTCTATTGGCAAGTTAGGCGAAAACGCCTTTAACAGTTTAGGTTGTGGAAATTAATTAATCGACGTTGCGGTAGAAACCAGACAGGATCATTGAGGATCGCGAAAGCCGATTCCGGTTTTCTTCAACCACACTCGAATAGAAGATGAAATACAATGCGAATCTCATTCGGCAGGAGAAGTGCCCGATCTGCAAACGACAACTTTCTATTTAATCTAGGTGACCTTGTTGAACACGCCAGCGGACAGTTTCCGGGGATCGTAACGTTCCGTGCGCATACCGCGAGGCGAAGCGGAGGCTCAGGTCCGGACGTGTATGAAGTCGAACTGGTCGGTGGCTCGTGCCTTGGTCAGCGTAGAATAATTGTCGGGTCGGCTCTCCGAAGGGTTGCACCGCAATTCGTGGCTGCGACCGGGCGTCTTGAGCTCGCCGCATAGGCGAGCCGCCGCTTTGCAATTTTATCCATTCCGAAATAGTTTGGCACATCGATTGTAGGCGCTTGATCACGTCTATAGGCGAGTGTGGGCCGGCGCGTCGGTGAGCGTCGGCCTTTTAGTTGCTGGCTATCCTCACGCCAGAATGATCGATGAATTCGACGCCCGCAGCCTCAAGAGCTGCGCGGATAGCTGCTAGGTTGTTTCTCCCCGGCACCCGCCTCTCCTTTTCGAAATCAATGATGACACCGCGCGAAACGTCGGCCGCTGCAGCCAGCGTGTTTTGATCCATGTCCAGCAGGGCACGGGCCGCCCTGCACTGCCCTGGCGAAATCGACTTTATGTCCAACGTTGGATTCCTTATTGACATCGAGACTTACGTTGAACATTATGTCCGACATTGGACTCAAACGCAACGAGGAGCGAACGATGGACACCCACGCAGTTAACGGGGGCTGGAAATTCAACGTCGGCCAAATGGTCACGCACAGAGACCAGCCGATGCCGGCGCTGGTGATGACGCGCCACAAGGCTGGCCGGTTGGGGGAGTTATATGGCGTCCTCCGTCAGGATGACTGCGATGTGCCGTATCTCACGATTTTGGGTGAAGTGCTGGTAGCCAACTAAGTCCAAGCCGAAAAACAGAAGCCCGCTTCGGCGGGCTTTCTCAGGGTCGGTACGACAAAAGTACAACTCACCCGAAGAAATCGCGCAATTGCTGGCCTGACGTCCCATCATACATCGGCAACGCCGCAACCAATTCACTCATGCCGATATCAAATCATCATGTCTGGAAAAATGATCGCAAAAACGCGGCGCCCAATCAGAATTGGCCGACACGGATTCCGGGTAGACCGGAATTATTCCTTCGGCGGCTCCGCGGGAACCGGCGCACTGCCGAGTCCGCTGATGCTGCGCGCCCTGATGCGCGGCTTGAAGGCCCTGCCCGGCTCGGCTTGACGCCGCAGCACCGGGTGCACGATCGGCTCCTTCGCCTTGAACGCATAGGCTTTGATCAGCGCGAAATAGTTGGGATAGGCATAGCCATTGTTCATCCGCAGCCATTCCTCACGGCGGTCGCGAAACAGCTTGGGCAGCTGGTACCAGGCCACGGTCGGGGTCTTGTGATGGACGAAGTGCAGATTGTTGTTGAGGAACAGGAACGACAGCGGCGAGCGCTCGACGATGACCGTGCGGCCTTCCGGATGTTCCGACCATTGATGCTCGGCGAAAGTACGGATCGAGATCAGCGACTGGCCGAGCCAGACCGGCACCAGAATGTAAAGCCACAGCGGGATGCCGAAGCCGAACTGCACGATCGGCATCACGACGGCAAGGCCGATCGCATGCAGCAGCCAGGCCTTGCGGATCGCCTTGTCACCGGCGATCACCTGCTTGGCATCGTCGATGAAGAAGCCGACGCAGGACAGCCACGGGCCAAGCACGAAGCGGCCGGCCATGGTGTTGTTGATCTTGAGCAGGAATTTCATCGTCGGCGGCAGTTCGTCGTGCTGCCAGAGCGCCTGATAATAGCTTTCCGGATCGTCCAGCGGGTCCGTCAGCCGCTCGTCGGCGTGGTGGCGCAGATGAATGGTCTTGAAGCGGCGGAATGGCCAGACCAGACCGATCGGCAGGAACACGAAGGCTTCATTGACCCGCGCGTTGCGTGTCGGATGCCCGTGCAGCACTTCGTGCATGATCGACGATTGCAATGCGGCGGTCAAAGCCAGGATGGCGAGCGCCAGGACGGGGTAGGATGGCCAGAGCAGGAAACCGGTGGCGAGCCAAGTTGCGTAGCAGAAGAAGGCGAGTACCACGGTCGGCCACTCTATGGCCGGTGCGCTGTGTCGCCTGATGCTCTTGCTCGTCATGCTATCGACCACTGCCCCTCAGTCGCCGGAGCCCCAATTGGCTCCTGACAACATTGTGTCAGGAGAAGTGATTCCACTCAACGAGACAAAGTACACAAACTGTTGCGATTGCGCATTTTTGACCGCACTTGTTACACATTGTAAACAGGCTTATGGATTCATTTACGCCTGAGGTGCGCTCGGAAGCGATTCGGCGCAAATTTTTCCTCAATCGAGGTGGAGCACGGACATGGACAAGCGCGACCTGTCGACGATCTTCCGCGAGCGCCTGAAAACACTCTTGACACGCTCCGACCTGAACCAGTCGGCCTTCGCGACTGCGGTCGGCATCGACCGTTCGGCGCTGTCGCAGCTGCTGTCGGGCGCCTCGACGCGTCTGCCCCGAGCGGAAACGCTGCTCAACATCGCCGCCGAGTTCAAGGTGTCGCTCGATTGGCTTCTCGGCCTCAGCCAGGACGAGGGCCTCACCGGCGAAATCCGCGAGAGCCTGGAGATCGAGGAGGCACCGGACGGCTTCGACCGCACGCTGCTGGCCAAATGGCATGCCGAGGCGGCCGGCACCAAGATCCGCTACGTACCGGCCGGCATTCCCGACCTTCTGCGCACCGAAGCATTGGTCGACTACGAAGCCGGCATCACCAACAAGAGCCGCCTCGCCCAGGCCGGCGAAACGCAATACCGCATCGACTACAACAGGCGGCCGGAAACCGACATGGAAGTCTGCATGCCTCGCCATACGCTGGAGATTTTCGCCCGCGGCCTGGGTGTCTGGGATCGTTTCCCGGAAGCCGACCGCCGCGCCCAATTGCTGCACATGGCGACGCTGCTCGACGACCTCTACCCCACCTTCCGGCTGTTTCTCTATGACGGGCGGATTCGCTATTCCATCCCCTACACCATCTTCGGTCCCTATCGCGCCGCCATTTATGTCGGCGACATGTATCTGGTGCTCAACGCCACCCAGCCGATCCAGACGCTGATCCAGCATTTTGACAATTTGATCCGCGCCGCCGACATCAACGCGCACGAGGCGTCCGGCTTCGCGCACAGGCTGGCCGGCATGTCGTTCCCAACAGGCACTGTCTGATCTCTGGCAATCATGGTCCTCTGGTGGAGCCTCGTCCCGGCCACGCCATTTCCATTTTTGAAGGACAGCTCATGCCCGATCCGCGCCGCATCGTCGTTCCACCCCAGTCGGGCCGCGCCATCCGCGTCTCACGAGGCGACCTCATCCGCATCATCGACCCCAAAGGACAGCAGGTTTCCGATCTCTGGGCTTTCAGCACCGACCCGGCGCTTGACTGGCTGAGCACCTCGCAGACCCGTGACATCACCGAGCGGCTTTTTCCCGCAATCGGCGACAGTTTCTTCAGTGCCGCCGCCAAGCCGATGCTGACGCTGGTCGAAGATGGCTCGCCGGGTCCGCACGACATGCTTTACCCCGCTTGCGACAGCGCGCTTTATGAGCGCGCCGGATTTCCCAATCATCCGAACTGCCGGGACAATCTGATGCAGGCGCTGGCCACAGAGGGCATATCGCTGCCTTTCGCCCCCGATCCGGTCGATCTCTTTCAGAACTCCTTGCCGGAACCCGACGGTCGGCTGGTGGTTTCCGCGTCGATCAACCCGCCGGGCGGCTATGTGACGTTGCGCGCCGAACAGGACCTCCTGCTGGTGGTCACCGCCTGCTCGGTCGACCATCACCCGACCAATGGCGGCATCTGCACCGAGATCCACGTCGAGATCACCCCCGGATCGTGAGGAAAGGGCTCCATCTGGCCGAGCGGTCGCGGCAAAATCATTGACTACACATAAAGACTTCTTTATATCCTTATTCGAATTCGAAACATGAAAGCCAATCCGATGACGACCACCAACCCGATCGATACGCTGCTGGCTGAAAAGGGCGTGCTGCTAGCCGATGGCGCCACCGGCACAAACCTGTTCGCCATGGGGCTGGAGGCGGGCGAGGCGCCAGAGCTGCTCAACGAGACGGCGCCCGACACCATCACCAGCCTGCATCAGAATTTCGTCGATGCCGGCGCCGACATCATCCTCACCAACTCGTTCGGCGGCACCCGTCACCGCTTGAAGCTGCACCATGCGCAGGATCGCGTGCACGCGTTGAACAAACGCGCCGCTGAGCTTGCGCGTGCGGTCGCCGGCAGGGCCGGCCGCAAGGTCATCGTCGCCGGCTCGGTCGGCCCGACCGGCGAATTGCTGGTGCCGCTGGGCGCCATGACCTATGACGAGGCGGTCGACGCCTTCGCCGAGCAGATCGAAGGCCTCAAGGAAGGCGGCGCCGAAGTCGCCTGGATCGAGACGATGTCGGCTCCAGACGAGATCCGGGCCGCCGCCGAGGCTGCTATCCGCGTCGGCCTGCCCTACACCTATACCGGTTCCTTCGACACTGCCGGCCGCACCATGATGGGCCTGCTGCCCAGGGATATCCACGGCGTCACCGACGGGCTGTCGCAGGCGCCGCTCGGCGTTGGCGCCAATTGCGGCGTTGGCGCGTCCGACATCCTGGCCTCGCTGCTCGACATGACCGAGGCGAAGCCGGAGGCGACGGTGATCGTCAAGGGCAATTGCGGCATTCCCGAATTCCGCGGCACCGAAATCCATTATTCCGGCACGCTAGAACTGATGGCCGATTATGTACGCCTCGCCGTCGATGGCGGCGCCAAGATTATCGGCGGCTGCTGCGGCACCTCGTTCCAGCACCTTGCCGCCATGCGCAAGGCGCTCGATGCGCACACCAAGGCGGATCGTCCGACGGTTGCCGCGATCGTCGAGCGCATCGGTCCGATGCGCAACAAGGTCGCGACGGAAAACACCGCCGAGACCAGCGAAGCCCGGCGCGAGCGCCGCCGCAGCCGGGCCTGACCTCATCGATTTCGGTTATTCGCTGTTGTCGGCGTAGCTCGACTGCGCCGACTTGAAGTCGACCACATTGTCGCCGCGCATCGTCATCAGCGCGCCTGAAGCGCTGGGGTCGGTGATCTGTTCCAGCATGATGCGGAAGCGGTCGTTGGTCAGCGCCGACAGGGCGGTGTGGCGCGCCTGTGCGACATCGTCACTGATACGCCTGGATTCCGATGATGGGGCCGATGAAACCGCCGAGGCGTCTGGCGCTGGGGGTATCGAGTTGGCGATAGTCCTGATCTGCAATTTCGGCTCCCTCAAGCCCAGTACACCTGTCCTGCGTAACAAGGAGGGGGTTGCCATCCGGTACCGGAAATGCCGCGCAATTTAACGACCCATAAAATCCGCGAAAAAAGGCCGGCAAGGTTTCCCTCGCTGGCCTGCCTCACCCGCCCGCGGTCGGTTCCCCCGTATCAGAACGATCCCATCTGAAAGAAACCGGCCGTCATCATCACTTACCGGTTACCGCCCAGCGCAGAGGTAAGGCGCACAAGCGAGAGGAACTCGGCCCTGTACCCAAACGGGTCGGCTCCTCGAGCGGCAGTGGCGATCTCCATGATCTTGTCGTAGCCGAACTTCGCGGTCGCATCCTCGTCGCGCAGCTTCTGGCCGAAGGCGGCAACCGCGACGGAGAAGCGCTGATCGGTGCTGGCCTGGTCGAAGGACGAAATCTCGTTGGCCGAGGTCACCGGCGTGGTGATCAGTTTCGAGACGTCTTCATTCGGCAGCTTATAGCGGATCTTGACGAAGGCATATTCGTCCGCATTGGCGACGCCGCCATTGTCCACCGACGCCTGGCCATAACGCAGTTGGTCGATCTGCTCGCCACCACTGCCCTTGGGCGTGATCTCGTAGATCGCGGTGACCGAGTGGCCCGAACCGATATCGCCGGCATCGACGCGGTCATTGTTGAAATCCTCGCGGTTCAAGGCGCGGGTCTCGTAGCCGATCAGGCGATATTCCGAGACCTTGTTCGGGTTGAACTCGACCTGGATCTTCACGTCCTTTGCGATGGTGAACAGCGTCGACGAGGCATCCTCGACCAGCACCTTTTCAGCCTCGGCCAGCGTATCGATATAGGCGGCGGTGCCGTTGCCGTTCTGGGCAATGGTTTGCATCATCTGGTCGTTCAGATTGCCGCGGCCGAAGCCGAACACCGACAGGAAAACGCCGGTCTTGCGCTCGCTTTCGATCAGCCGCTTGAGGTCGTCGTCATCGGTCTGGCCGACATTGAAGTCGCCGTCGGTAGCAAGCATCACGCGGTTGACGCCGTCCTTGACGAAGGATTTTTGCGCCAGCCTGTAGGCTTCCTTGATGCCCGCCTCGCCGGCCGTGCTGCCACCGGGCGTCAGATTGTCGATGGCGCTGAGGATCTTGTCCTTTTCGGACGCCTTGGTCGGCTCCAGCACTGTGCCGGCGTCACCGGCATAGGTCACGATCGAGATAGTGTCGTCGGCCTTCAGCTTGCTGACCAGCAGGCGAAATGCCGATTTGAGCAGCGGCAGCTTGTCCGGCTCGTCCATCGAGCCCGAGACATCGATCAGGAAGACCAGATTGGCCTTCGGCTGCTCGGTCGGCTTGACGTCAAAACCCTTGATGGCGACATGCATCAGCTTGGTCTGCGTGTTCCACGGCGTCGGCATGACGCTGACGGTCGAGTTGAATGGTGTCGAGGCCGACTCCGGACCCTTCCAGTCATAGGGGAAGTAGTTGATCATCTCCTCGACGCGAACAGTATCGGCCTGCGGCAGGGTGCCCTGCTTCAGCGAGCCGCGCACGAAGGAATAGGAGGCCGTGTCGACGTCGATCGAGAAGGTCGAGACCGGATCCTCGAGTGCCGCATGCACCGGATTGGTCTTGAAATCCTCGATGCGGTCGCGGTTTTCCGGTTGCGGCTGCATCTGGTCGGCCGGCAAGATCGACGGCTGCTGCGGCGCCATCAGCTTGGATTCGGCCGGCATGCGGGCTCGCGAGGTGCTGGGTACACTTGCAGCGCCATCCAGCGCGAATTCACCTGTCGGTGCCGGCGGCGCAGGCTCGGCCAGCACACCGCGCTCCAGCGCATTTTGTTGTGCCGCGCCGGAAGCAACGGTCGATTCGGATTTCTGCGGCGAGGCCGGCGCCACAAGCGCATCGGTGGCGCCGCGGCTTTCCACATCCGCGTCTGCCTTCTTGTCCTTCTCCAACTCGCCGCGAGCCGGCTTCGGTTCGGCGGTCGTCGGCTTCACCGTCGCCGGCTTATCGGCCAGCGTCTCGGTGATTTTCTCGTCGCCGCCGAATTTGGGCGGCTGTTCCCTCAGCAGATGGAAGGTGGCGTATCCGGCGATCGGCAGGGCGACGAGCCCGGCAAGGGCCGGCGTGGCAATGAGTTTCTTTTGCATGATCTCGCTCCAGAGCTTTTGTGCTCGCTCTGTGAGACGAAGCCCGCCAATCGATCCTTGGGTGACAGCAGAAATATTTTCCTGATCATAGGCGCGCAGGGCGGCCTCGAAGGCACGTGCCTTGGCATCCTTGGCGGGCGCCGGTGCTGCGATATCGCGCAGTCTGTTGAGTTCGTTGTCGTCGACCATGGTCACACTTCCCCGGCCGCGCGCATCAGCGTCTTCAGCCGTTTCTTCGCTTCATGGATGTGCCAGGAAACCGTCGTCTCCGAGATCGCCATCGCCTCGGCGGCGGCCGCGTGGCTCAATCCTTCGCCATAGACCAAAAGCACGGCGTCGCGCTGCTTGTCCGGCAGTTGCCGCACCGCCGTCCACAGCGCTTCGGCCGGATCTTCCGGTTCGACCGACGCCTCGCCTGAGATCAGTGCATGGACGCCATAGGCCTCTGTCTTGACTGTCTCGCGGGCGGATTTGCGCATCATGTCGCGCGCGGCGTTCAGGGTCACGGAATAGAGCCATGTGGTGAAGGCCCCGCCGCCGCGATAGCCGCGGATCGCCTTGCCCAGCCTGACGCAGACTTCCTGGGCTATGTCCTCGGCATCGGCCTTCCTGCCGCACCAGCGATAGGCAGCGCGATAGACGAAGTCATAGTGCCTTTCCAGCAATGTGCTGAAGGCTCCCCTGTCTCCGCCCTTCGCCCGCCCGATCAGTTCGGCGTCGGAGGCTTCGCTTTCATCCAGCATCATCGCCATCATTTGCCTGTTGGACGAAGGCTAATGGCTAATCCTTGGGGCAATGGAAAGATTTTTTTGGAAACCGCCGGATCGTGACCGCCGGCACCCCGCTTGACACATCCATATCTCGGCGGTTATACGTCAATCAATAGCCACAGGGTTATCGATCCCAGATGACGAACGCTCACGATGTCCTCTTCAGAACGCTCTCCGATCCGACGCGTCGGGCAATCTTCGAGCGCCTGTGCCGGCAAGGCGAGCAGACGGTCGGTGCCCTGACGGCTCAGTCGGGGGTCTCGCAGCCGGCGGTGTCGAAGCATCTCGGCGTGCTCAGGAAGGCCGGGCTGGTGCGCGACCGCCATCAAGGACGGCAGACCCATTATAGCGCCCAGCTCGCAGCACTTTCCCCGCTGACCGACTGGACGAACCAGATGAATGCGTTCTGGCAGAGCCGGTTCGACGACCTCGAAAATTTGCTCAAAAGAATGGACCAATGACCAACATTGCGACCGAAAGGCGCTCCGTCGTCGTCGAACGTGAGATCCCCTATCCGCCGGAAAAAATCTGGCGCGCGCTGACCCAACCGCATCTGATCGAGGAATGGCTGATGAAGAACGACTTCAAGCCAGTTGTGGACCACCGTTTCAATCTGCGAAAGGAACCGCAAACCGACGTGAGCATTGTTGTCGACTGTCAGGTAACAGCCGTCGAGCTGAACAAGACACTATCCTACACGTGGCAGGCCTATGGCCTCGAGAGTGTCGTCACCTGGACCCTCATGCCGACCAGCACGGGCACCCGGTTGCGTATGGAACAGTCCGGCTTCCGGCCGGATCAGGAGCAGGCGTATCGGGGCGCGACGAGTGGGTGGCGGCAGTACTTTACAAATCTGAATCAGGTCCTGGCGCGGATGGATTGAACCCGCCGACATGCGGATCACGGGTCCGCTTCGGTCTGTTTTGACAGGAGGAGCTATTGGACAGGAACAAGTGGGTTCGGCAAATTCATCGCTGGCTGTCGATTATGTTTACGCTGACCGTCGTCGCCAACTTCGCCACCATGGCATTCGGCCAGCCTCCCGCCTGGGTAGTCTATTCGCCGCTCCTGCCGCTCTTCCTGCTGCTGTTCAGCGGCCTGTACATGTTCGTGCTGCCCTATGCCGCCAGGGGCCGCGGCGCGCAGCGTGCCGGCGGATAGGAAGGGGTAGAATGACCAAGACGCAGGGTCAGTCGACCAAAGCCGCACCGGTCCTGCTCTCGGGCGGCAACCCGCAAATCGCCAAGGGCGACGGCGACGCTCCGGTGCAGGCCTACATCGCTGCAATGCCGGGCTGGAAGCGTGGCCTCGGCGAGCGGCTCGACGCGCTCATCGAACACAACGTGCCCGACGTGCGCAAGGCCGTGCGCTGGAACTCGCCCTTCTACGGCGTCGAGGGCCAGGGCTGGTTCGTGAGTTTCCATGTCTTCACCCACTATTTGAAAGTGACCTTCTTCAGCGGCACGTCGTTGCGGCCGATTCCGCCTGGCGGCACGGCCAAGAGCAAGGATGTGCGCTGGATCGACATCCGCGAAGACGATCCGTTCGATGAGGCGAGGATGGTGGAATGGATCAAGCAGGCCGCGGCCCTGCCCGGCTGGATCCCGTAATGACCGACTATGACAGAGGAAAAAGAGCAATGAAGATCAAGCTGACCAGCGTGTATGTGGACAACCAGGAAAACGCACTGCGCTTCTACACCGACGTGCTGGGCTTCACCAAAAAGGCCGATTTCAGCAACGGGCCTTATCGCTGGCTGACCGTGGCCTCGGCTGAAGAGCCTGATGGAACCGAGCTGCAACTCGCGCTCAACGACAACCCGGCCGCCAAGGCCTATCAGGAAGCCATCTTCAAGCAGGGCCAGCCCGCGGTCATGTTCTTCACCGACGACGTCAAGGGCGACTACGAGCGCATCAAGGCGAAGGGCGGTGCGTTTATCCAGCCGCCGACCGAGGCGACCGGTTCGACCATCGCCCAGTTGAACGACAGCTGCGGCAACCTCGTTCAGATCACCCAGCTGGCGCGCTGGTAACGGCGGCGGTTGAAACGCGTCGAGGCACAGGAGACACCCAATGAACCCATCCGAACAGATCGACCAACTGATCGCCGGCCTCATCGATTGGCGCGGCGATACGCTCGGCGGCATCCGCAAGACCATCCTTGCAGCCGACCCGGACATCGTCGAGGAGTGGAAGTGGATGGGCAGCCCGGTATGGTGCCTCGACGGGAACATCGTGGTCGGCAACGCCCACAAGGACAAGGTGAAGCTGACCTTTTCCCATGGCGCCAGCCTGCCGGACCCCGACAATCTGTTCAACAATGGTTTTGGCGGCAAGGTGTGGCGGGCAATCGACATGTTCGAGGGCGACACGCTCAATGAGGGCGCTTTAAAAGAGCTCGTCCGCGCAGCGATCGATTACAATCAGGCCAAAAAGAAGAAGAAAGCGGCTGCCGGGGCGAAGCCACGGACGCAAGTCTAGGCCGCCTGGCCTGCCACCCAGCCCGACGACCATGCCCACTGGAAATTATAGCCACCCAGCCAACCCGTGACATCGACGACTTCGCCGATGAAGAACAGGCCCGGCACGGATTTCGCCTGCATCGTCTTCTGGTCCAGCCCGTTGGTGTCGACCCCACCCAGCGTCACTTCGGCGGTCCGGTAGCCCTCTGAGCCGGCAGGCTTGATGCGCCAGTCATTGACTGCGGCAGTTATGGTTTTCATCTGGGCGTCGGAAAGATCAGCAAGGTTGCCGTCGATCCCGGTGCGCTCGGCGATCGACTGCGCAAGCCGCTTCGGCAGATGATTTGCCAGCACCGTCTGTGCCGCTTGCCGCCCATTGCTTCGCTTGGCCACCCGAATGAGGTCCGCCACGTCAACTCCCGGCAGCATGGCGATGCGGATTTCATCGCCCTCGCGCCAATAGGAAGAGATCTGCAGGATGGATGGCCCGCTGACGCCGCGATGCGTGAACAGCATCGCTTCGGAGAACCGCGTCTTGCCGCAGGCGACTTCCGCGTCGACCGCATTGCCTGCCAGCGGCGCTAGCCGCTCAAGCGTGTTTGCGTCGAACGTCAGCGGCACCAGCGCCGGTCGCGTTTCGACGATGGCAAGGCCGAACCGTTCGGCAAGCTCGTAGCCGAAGCCGGTCGCGCCCATCTTGGGGATCGACTTGCCGCCGCAGGCCACGACCAGCGACTGGCAAGTAACCAAGCCTGTGGAGAGGGTGAGCGCAAACCCCTCCACGGTTTTGCGGACATCCTCAACGCTGGCCGAGAGCGCCAGCTCCACGCCCCTGCCCTGCATTTCCGAGACCAGCATGTCGATGATCTGGCGTGCGGAGCCATCGCAGAACAGCTGCCCAAGCGTCTTCTCGTGATAGGCAATGCGTTGGCGTTCGACGAGGGCGATGAAATCGCGCTGCGTGTAGCGACTGAGCGCCGAAATGCAGAAATGCGGATTGCCCGACAGAAAATTCTTCGGGCTGGCATGGATGTTGGTGAAATTGCACCGGCCGCCGCCGGAGATGCGGATCTTCTCGCCAGGCGCCGTCGCATGATCGAGGATCAGCACCGAACGGCCGCGCTTGGCCGTCTCCACGGCGCACATCATTCCGGCGGCACCCGCGCCGATGATCACGACATCATAGGATTGCATCAGGCTATTCGTTCCCGCTCGACCAACTCATTTGGGGCGCGCCACTTGCGCTGCCTGATACCACTTTGGCCCGATAGTTTTCTAGCAATCCCGTCCCAGCAGCCTGGTGATCTGGGGGGTGACGATTATGGTGAACAGCCCGGGATCGCTGAAAGCCCTCGCGGACAGCATTGCCCCGTGAACCGATGCCATCAGCATCTGGGCCTCCTCCTCCGGCCGGTTGTTCAAGCGGAACAAGTCCTGTTCCATTCCAGCCCGCAGCACCGACGTAAGCCATCCCGCGAGATTTTGGAAATGGGCACGAACGCGTGACGCCACCTCTTCCGGCAGCATCTGCATCTCGCCGGCGAGCATCGCGCAGACGCAGAACGACGGCGAGGCATCGCGAATGCATGTCCGCCAATAGTTCAGATAGGACTGCAGTTGTTCAGCAGGGCTTGAGAGTTCTCCCCGGAGAGACTCCAAACCCACTTCGGCCTGCCGCCTGTAACGATCCACCAGCACCGAAACCAGCTCGGCCTTCGTCGGAAAATGATGGTGGACACTCGCCTTCCTGATGCCGATGGCAGCCGAGATATCGGCATAGCTGAACCCGTTGTAGCCTCCCGCGACGATGAGAGACTGCGCGACATCGAGAATCTTTTCTGAAGTCGAAGCCATTGATTTCATATCGCCGCCTACCTTCTGGTAGGCGAACTGTCAAGGTTGCATCGTTCCCGATTCTCACAGGGAGGTGTTCCGGACATTGGGTTGACTTAGGGGTTTTGTCTACCTACTAATAGGTAGACAGCAACAAGGAATCTGCCGATGCAAAACCAATCTTTCACCCGGTCCGGATGGCTACGACCCTATTATTTCGCACGCGCCATATTTTCTATCGCCTGGGTTGCTGCCGCCATCCTGTTTAACGGGCAACCCGGTCCCACCGCGCTTCTGCTCGTGATCTACCCGGCATGGGACGCCCTCGCCAATCTGGTTGACGCCAGGGTAAATGGCGGCCTGAAGGCCAACTCGTCCCAGGCTTTGAATGTCGTGGTCAGCACGATAACGGCGCTCGCCGTCATCGTGGCGGTTAACAACAGCATGTATGCCGTTCTGGCCGTGTTTGGGGTTTGGGCGATCCTCTCGGGCCTGCTGCAGCTGAACACGGGACTAAAGCGTTGGCGCTACCAAGGCGCACAATGGCCGATGATCCTCAGTGGTGCGCAGTCGGCCCTCGCCGGCGGCTTCATGATCAGCCGATCCCTCGGCACGGCTGCGCCGACGATTCTGGACATCGCCCCTTATGCCGGGTTCGGCGCGTTTTACTTTCTGCTTTCCGCAATTTGGCTTGTCGTAGCAGCCTATCGCAAGGCAAACGCCTAGGCGCAGCCCGATCCGGCGGCGGCAAGGTGAAAGTCACCTGCCGCCGTCGAAGGGCAAGCATCGCTCACTCTTTGCCGCATCGGCTGCCATTCTGGTTCAAAGACGTGTAGCGTCCTGCTCAGGGGCGCGACCGCTGACCTAAGATCAGCGTCTCTGCGAACAGCGTCGTCAATCGCTTCCAGTGGCGTTCGGCACCCGCGGCGTTGAAAACGCTATGATCGGGCACGCACCAGCCATGCGCCATCCCGGCATAGTTCTCGATGACATGATCGACTTCCGCAACCCTTAGCGCCTCGGCCAGCCGCGCCGACTGTTCCGGCGGGAAACTCCTGTCGACACCCGACATGCCGACATAGACGCGCGCCTTGATGGAGGCTGCCTTGCGATGCGGGCTGTCGGCGGCGTCGCTGGCCAGATTGCCGCCATGGAAGCTTGCGGCCGCCCTTATCCTGTCGGGATAGTTAGCGGCGGCGTTCAACGCCCGGCCGCCACCCATGCAATATCCCACCGTGCCGATCGGCCCGGTGATGCCCTCGGCAGCAAGCGCGTCGAGGAACGCACCGCTGTCGCTAATGGTCATCTCCTGTGTCGTGCCGGTGACCAGCGCCATCAGCGGGATTTTGGTCTTTTCTTCGGCGAAGGCGGTCTTGGCGTCGAACGGCCCGTAAGGCGCATTGCGGTAGAACAGGTCCGGCACCAGCACCGCATAGCCTTCATTCGCCAGCCGCTCGGCCATACCGTCGAGCGCCGGCCGCGGACCGAAGGCGTCCTGATAGAGGATGACGCCGGCCTTGGCAGGAGATGCGTTTGCCGAGCGGAAAAGCCCGGCATTGGCAACACCATCCCTGGTCTTGATCTGAATGTCGTGTTTCGTCATCGCCCGCTCCGTTCGACTGATGCGCGATACATATCCGCGCAAGGCCATACGGCAAGGCATTCCCGGGGCGTGGCAGTCAACATTTCGTGCAGGATTGCGGACGCTATTGCTCGCCCTCGCGCACGGTTCGCGCGCCGACATGCAGCGCACGGCCGGCACCGAGCCCCATAATGGCTACGCCAAGCCCGAGCGCGACGAACAGGAACGCCGTTCCCGAAAAACTGCCGGTCCAGTCGCGGATCAGGCCCACCAGCAGCGGGCCGAAGGCCGCCAGCACATAGCCGACGCCTTGCGCCATGCCTGAAAGATGCGCGGCGACATGCGAATCCGGCGAACGCAGCACGATCAAACTCATGGCAGCCGCGATAAGGCCACCCTGCCCGATGCCTTGCAGGACCGCCCAGAACAGCATCGTCGAGGTCGGCGCAAAGAGAATGCCGAGCAGCGCGACCACCGCCGTGGCGACGAGCGCCACATTGATGCCGCGCTGGTGCTTCAGCCGCATCGCAAAGGATGGCACGGCGAGGCAGGTGATGACCTGCGCCATCACTGACACCGAAACCATGGCGCCAGCGGTGGCCGCATCGAAGCCACGCTCGCGCAGGATCGGCGCCAGCCAGCCGAAGATGCAATAGGCGAGCGCCGACTGCAGCCCCATGAACAGCGTCACCTGCCAGGCCAGGCGATCGCGCCAAAGCCCGACGACGCGAAAGCCTTGATGGCTCACTTGCCGCCGGCTGCCCAGCGCCTGCGGAATCCAGATCAGCAACACAATCAGGGTCGGCACCGACCAGGCAGCAAGTGCTCCGGACCATGAACCGGTGACCAAATGCTCGATCGGCAGCGTGAAGCCCGCGGCGGCAGCCGAACCGGCGCAGAGCGCCATGGTGTAGAGCCCGGTCATGACGGCGGCCCTGTCGGCGAAATCGCGCTTCACCAGGCCTGGCAGCAGCACATTGCCGATGGCAATGGCGCCGCCGGCCAGGAAGGTCGCGACAAACAGCAGGGGAACCGTACCGAACCAGCGCAGGCCGGTTCCCAGCACCAGCAAGGCGAGCGCCCCGAGCAAGGTGCGCTCGGCTCCATAGCGCTGCGCAAGCCTTGGCGCGAAGGGCGCGAACAGGCCGAGGCACAGGACGGGCAGCGTCGTCAGCAGGCTGGCGCCCGTCGTCGACAGCCCGGTTGCCTGCATCACCTCGGGCAACAGCACCGACAGGCTCGAAAACAACGGCCGCAGGTTGAAGGCGATCAGCACAAGGCTCGCGCCAAGCACGATGCGCGCCGCACGGCTGCGCAGTTCAGGCGGCTGCGGCATGGGCAGGCTGTCGGCCTCGGCATCGATGAGTTCCAGACCCTCGACCTCGGCCTTCGGATCAGGCTGACGAAAACTCTGGTTCATTGCGAAAGCAGTCTTTCAAGTTGGGTAAGCACCGGCGCCATGAAGGCTCGGACGGCGGCAACGGCGCGCTCGGGATCGCTCGCGGCAATGGCGTCGACGATTGCCGCATGCGCCTGGTGGTCCGGTTCGGGCAGATCGCCGTCGATGGTGGCATGGATGGTCTCGGTGATGGCGGCGGTGAAGAAGTCGTAGAGCTCCATCATCGCCCTGTTGCCGGACGCCGCGACAACGGATTTGTGGAAGGCGAGATCGCGCCGGATGAAGGCTTCGCTTCCGCCTTCGGCGACAGTGCCGCGCGCGGCAAGCAGTTGCCGCATCCTCTCAAGATCCGCTGGCATATGACGCAAGGCAGCGAGCCGTGCGGCCTCGAGGTCCAGCGCTGCCCGCGCCTCCCACTGATCGCGCAGGCCGCTGCGCTTGACCCGGTCGAGCGCGGCAGAAGTATCGACGGCAGAGCGCACATAGGTGCCCGAGCCTTGGCGCGTATCCAGCAATCCCTGCGAGACCAGCACCCGCACCGCCTCGCGTACCGTGCCGCGGCTGACCGACAGAAGGTCGGTCAGAGCTGCCTCGTTGGGAATACGCTCGCCGACGCCCCAGCGGCCGCTGACGATCTCGGCACGCAGGCTCTCGGTGGCGCTGTCGGTGAGATTGGTTCGGATAGCAGGTTGCATCGGTCTATTCATCAAGTCATCTGATGACTTGATGAATAGGCTTGTGTCTAACTGCCGTCAAGATGCGCGAAGCGAACGAGCACCACGCAATTGGAATGGATCAGTTGGTGGCTCGTGCGAAGCTCGCCATGTGGAAGGCCTGAACCTCCGGCGGATAGCGATACTCCGTGCCATAGGGGCACGAATTGCGATCAAGGCAGCCGCCGCTGCGGCAAGGCGAGCCGCCGGCTTCACGCACATGCGCCAGGCAGGATTGATAAGCGAATCCTTGCTCGGAATAGGCGTCGACCGGGCAGGATTTCAGGCAGGGTTTCTCGACGCAGCTATCGCAAAGGTGAGGCGCCGCTTCGCCGGCTTGAATCGGAAGCTCGTCCTCGAACAGCAGCGCACCGCGATAGGCATGCCATAGCCCGTATTGCGGATGCATGAGGATGCCGAGCGGCGACGGCTTCAGTCCCTCCGCCCGCATCGCCCATTGCTGGAACGGCAGATAGGGCTTGTCCGACGGAGAAATCGCCCGTGCGCCGAATACCTCGGCCACGGCGCCGATCACTTCGCGCGACCACGTATCGAGCGGATTGGCGATGGTCTGCGATTGCTTGTCGAACCAGCGCAGGAAATGCGGCCAAGGCGCTGCACCCGCCTGCCCGACCAGCAAGACGGATTTGACGGGAGCACCTGAGAGGTCGGCAAACGGGGTTTCGCTCGCTCCGCACTTGAAGCCGCCGCGCAGGATTAGGCCATTGGCCGAAAGCACGGTCGCGATATCCTCGACCCGGCGCCCCGCGGCAATCATTCCTTCTTGACCGGATCGGAGAACGCGCTCCGCCAGACTTCCTTGTGGATGATGTTGGCGACTTTAGCCCCGCCTGATTCGGGCTCCTTTCAAGTGAAGGCGTCGGGCATCGACCCCTTCTTCTTGGCGATGAAGTCCTTCAACGCTTCGTCGATGCTCGGATCGAGATGCGGCGCCTCGTAGCTTTCCAGCCAGCGGCGGGCGAGTTCGTTGGCGCGCTGCGGCGCGGTCTTCTCGCCTTCGGCCAGCCACTGCTCGTAGGAATTGTTGTCGGCGATGTTGGAGCGGTAGAAGGCGGTCTGGAAATTGGCCTGGGTGTGGTCGCAGCCGAGATAGTGGCTGCCCGGCCCAACCTGGCGGATGGCGTCCATCGCCTGGCCGTTTTCCGACAGGTCGACACCCTCGGAAAACTTCTGCGTCATGCCGAGCTGATCGATGTCCATCATGAATTTCTCATAGCAGGACGCCAGCCCGCCCTCGAGCCAGCCGGCCGAATGCAGCACGAAATTGGTGCCGGCCAGGATGGTCGAGTTCAGCGTGTTGGCGCTCTCATAGGCCGCCTGTGCGTCCGGAACCTTGGACGCGCAGAGCGAGCCGCCGGTGCGGAACGGCAGGCCGAGGCGACGGGCAAGCTGCGCCGCGCCATAGGAAACCAGCGACGGCTCCGGCGTGCCGAAGGTCGGCGCTCCCGACTGCATCGAAATCGACGAGGCGAAGGTGCCGAACAGCACCGGCGCGCCCGGCCGGATCAGCTGCGTGAACGAGGCGCCGGCCAGCACTTCGGCCAGGACCTGCGTCAGCGTGCCGGCCACCGTCACCGGGCTCATCGCGCCGGCAAGGATGAACGGCGTGACGATGCAGGCCTGGTTGTGGCGCGCATAGACTTTCAGCGCGCCGAGCATGGTCTCGTCGAACACCATCGGCGAGTTGGCGTTGATCAGGCTGGTCAGCACCGTGTTGTTCTCGACGAAATCGTCACCGAACACGATCTTGGCCATGGCGACGGTGTCTTCGGCGCGCTCCGGCGCGGTCACCGAACCCATGAACGGCTTGTCGGAATATTTGATGTGGCTGTAGATCATGTCGAGATGGCGCTTGTTGACCGGCACGTCGACGGGCTCACACACCGTGCCGCCCGAATGGTGGATCGACGGCGCCATATAGGCGAGCTTCACGAAATTCTGGAAATCCTCGATCGTCGCATAACGCCTGACGCCATCGAGGTCACGCACGAAGGGCGGACCGTAGACCGGCGCAAAGACGGTGGCATTGCCGCCGATCTGCACCGAGCGCTCGGAATTGCGCGCATGTTGGGTGTAGACGGACGGCGCGGTCTTGAGCAGCGAACGGCACAGACCCTTCGGAAAGTGCACGCGCTCGCCCTTGACGTCGGCGCCGGCCTCTTTCCACAGTTGCAGCGCTTCCGCGTCATCACGGAAGATGATGCCGATTTCCTCGAGCACCGTGTCGGTGTTCTTCTCGATCAGCGCCAGGCCTTCCTCGTCCAGCACCTCGTAAACGTTGATCTTGCGTTTGATGTAGGTGAGCTGCGTACCTGGGCCACCGCCCGAACGTGCTGCCCGCCGGGCTGCTGCCCCGCCACTGGCGCCACGCCCACGTCGCGCGTTTGACGCTTCCTGATCGACTGCCGCGTGTTCGCTCATGGTGGCTCTTCCCTGAAACTGTTCTTGTCTGGATCCATAGCGGCTGCCTCGCCGCTTCTTGCCAGATCGTAGCCATGCACCCTATTCGAAACGGCCCGCCAGCGCCAACGCCTGTCGCAAAATCGACAAGAATTCCAAGAGAGTTACGGTCGCTTTCCTTTTGCGGGAAGTCGCAAATCAGCTATGGATACATGCCCTCAGCGGGTTAGGTATGAACGCGAAGATGTGTGCCTTGCGACATGGTCGCGATGCCGGCAGGAGCTCGATATAAATGTCCGACGACGAGATCATCCTTTCCGAACTTTCCGACGACGAGTTGGTGCAGCAGATGCACGACGATCTCTATGACGGGCTGAAGGAAGAGATCGAGGAAGGCACCAACATCCTGCTCGAGCGCGGCTGGGTGCCCTATAAAGTGCTGACGGAAGCGCTGGTCGAAGGCATGCGCATCGTCGGCGAGGATTTTCGCGACGGCATCCTGTTCGTTCCCGAAGTGCTGCTTTCGGCCAACGCGATGAAGGCCGGCATGTTCATCCTGCGTCCGCTGCTCGCCGCCACCGGCGCGCCGAAGCAAGGCAAGATGGTCATCGGCACCGTCAAGGGCGACATCCACGACATCGGCAAGAACCTCGTCGGCATGATGATGGAAGGTGCTGGTTTCGACGTCATCGATCTCGGCATCAACAATGCGGTCGAGAAATATCTCGATGCGATCGAACAGCACCAGCCCGACATCATCGGCATGTCGGCACTGCTGACCACGACCATGCCCTATATGAAGGTCGTCATCGACACGATGAAGGAAAAGGGCATCCGCGACGATTATGTCGTGCTGGTCGGCGGCGCGCCGCTGAACGAGGAATTCGGCAAGGCCGTCGGCGCCGATGCCTATTGCCGCGACGCGGCAGTGGCGGTCGAGACCGCCAAGGACTTCATGAAGCGCAAGCACAATGTGCGCGCTTCGGCCTGATTGGCCATTTCGGCCGGACAACAGGAAAAGCCGCGCCTTGCAGCGCGGCTTTTTTGTTCCCAGATGAAGAAGGCCGGGTGCGGATCAGGGATTGTTGACGGTGTCCTCGACCGCATTGGCGGTTGATTTGACGTCCTTGCCGACGCCTCGGACGGTGTTCGCACAAGCCGTGAGGGCCAGGGCGCAGGTCAAGATGGCAATTGGCGTGATGCGTAGCAGTTTCATGGACGGTGTCTCCCTCAATAGATAAATTAGCGCTACAGCAACGAAGGCCGGCTCGACGGGTTCCATGGCCAAGACGCAAAAAACGAAACCGAATCAAGACGACAGGCTGCTCGTTATCGCCTGTGGGATGATTGCGCGCGAAATTCTGGCCGTCAAGGAACAGCTCGGACTGGATCACCTCGACCTGACCTGCCTGCCGGCAGAATTCCATTTCTATCCGGACCGCATCGCCCCGGCCATGGACAAGGCAATCGAAAAGGCCAAGGCCGAAGGCTACAGCAACATCTTCGTCGGCTATGCCGACTGCGGCACCGGCGGCCTGCTCGACAGGGTCTGCGAGAAGCATGGCGTCGAGCGCATGGCCGGCCCGCACTGCTTTGCCTTCTATCAAGGCATGGAAGCCTATGCGAAAATCGCCGACGAGGACATGATGTCCTTCTACATGACCGACTTCCTCTGCCGGCAGTTCGACGCCTTCTTCATGAAACCGCTCGGCCTCGACAAGCACCCGGAGTTGATCAAGGACTATTTCGGCAACTACGAGAAGCTGATCTATCTGGCCCAGACCAATGATCCGGAACTCGACAAGGTCGCCGAAAAGGCAGCCAGAATGCTTGGTCTCGTCTATGAACGCCGCGCAACCGGCTATGGCGACCTGACGGCCGGAATGGCGCAGGCGGCTGCACACGCCTGAAGCAATTCCTGACCCCGCTATGCTCCAACCCTGGGTGACAGGCCGCCGAGAACGGGTAAGTTGTGCGCCATAAGGCAACAGGCCCTCCAGGCCATTCGAACGTGGAAACGCACCGATGACCCCTCGCCTCTTGATAGCCGCACTCGGTCTCCTCTGTTTCGCCCTGCCCGCTCATGCCGATGGCGACGTACAGAAACTCATCACCCCGGCCGACAAGAAGCGGCTCGACAATTATGGCGAGACGCGCAAGGCGGCGCTTGCCGAGGCGAAAGCTGGAGATGCGGCCGAGGTCAAGCAACTCGACGCCTTGCTGGCAAAACCGCTGGTGGCCTTTTCCGACAAGGACCTGACCGGCAGTTGGCGGTGCCGCACCATCAAGGCCGGCGGGTCTTTGCCGCTCGTCATCTATGGCTGGTTCAAGTGCAAGGTGACCGACGACGGTTCCGGCTGGCGGCTGGAAAAGATCAGCGGCTCGCAGCGCACCAAGGGCCGCTTCTTCGATGATGGCGAGAAACGCGCGATCTATCTCGGCTCCTTCTATGTCAACGATGATCCGGCAAAGCCCTATGGCAGCGGCCCGCAGACCGACCAGGTCGGCTACGCCTTCCGCAACAGCGCCAAGGAATGGCGCATCGAATTTCCGGCGCCCTACTACGAATCGAAGCTCGATATCATCGAATTCAAGCGCTGACTGTGTATCGAAGGCTGATCACCAAGGATTAACCCGGACGCCCTAGCATCCCGACCATTATCAAGAACGGGTTGCTTGGAGGGGGCAAGATCCATGGCAGCATCAGAATCCAGCACGCGGATCGTGGTCGTCACCGGAGGCGGCCAGCATGTCTGGGCTATCGTCAACGCGATCACCGACCGCGTCGGCCCTGTCAGCGTCATCCTCGAAACGCCTGAATCCAAAAAGCAATTGCTTCGCGGCCGGGCTCGCCGCCAGGGCTGGATCTCCGCCATCGGCCAACTTGGCACGATGGTGCTCAGCAGACTGGGCAAACGGCTTCTCGCCAGCCATGCCGCCCGGCTGATTGCCGAGGAAAAGCTCGAGGTCGAGCCGCGGCGGGATCAGGAAATCATCCATGTCGCCTCAGCCAACGGGCCGGAATGCCTCGAAGCGATCAAGAAGATCCAGCCTGGCGTTGTCCTGCTTAATGGCTGCAGGCTGTTGTCGAAGGACATGCTTGCCCGGATGCCTTGCCCGGTGCTCAACTATCACGCCGGCATCACGCCGAAATACCGCGGCATGAACGGTGGCTACTGGGCGTTGACGTCAGGCGACCCGCAGAATTTCGGCACCACCGTGCATCTGGTCGATGCCGGCGTCGATACGGGCGCCGTGCTGAAACAGGTGCGCGGTCAACCGAAACGCGGCGACACCATCTCCAGCTATGCGTTGCGCCAGGCCGCGTTCTCGCGCGACATCTGCGTCGAGGCGGTCAGCGATGTTCTGGCCGGAAAAATCACCACCGTCGACCCCGGCCTGTCATCACAGCAATGGTTTCACCCGACGATCTGGTTCTACGTCTGGACTGGCCTGAGAACCGGCATCTGGTAACGCGTTCCTCGTCAGGATCCGCATGCCGTGCGCCGGCTTTTCCGACGCCTCGAACCGGGCGCCGGCAGACGCCGGAAACGAATAATCACACCTTTCATTTTACGACATCCAAATGCGTCGCTTTTGAATGCGCGCGCGTCGTCCCATAACAAGCGGCCCCACTGCGCTTCCGGCAATGCTCGCAGAACGAGGAGTGAGAATTCATGGCCGATCTGATCGTCGTCTACTGGCGCGACATCCCAGCCCAAATCATCGTCAAGAAGGGCCGGCAGAACGCCAAGCGCGAGCTGCCGCTGCGCTTCACCGAAGCGATCGACATGTGCGCGATGCGCACTGGCGCCGGCGGCACCGACGATTATCTGGCCGAATGGCGCAAGGCCGATCCCGTTCCGGTCGGCGATGACCTCGAAGCCGAGGTCGAGAAGGCATTCAACGACATCGACACGAAATACGACCGCGAGCGGCTGGTCGCCCTGGTCAAGGCAGGCGGCAAAGAAAATGTCTGAAACCAGTCCTGCCAAGGATGGCCAAAGGGTTGTCCAGCCGGTTACCCAGGCCACTCTGGTCAAAAAGGCAGCGCCGAAATCCGACTACAAGCCGGCCGACGTATCGCCGCAGCGGCGCGTGCAGCGTTCCTTTGCGGTCAGATTATGGTCTGTGCGGCACTCGCGATTACTCGAATGGTTCTACGCCAAATTCGCCGACATGTTCCTGCTCCTCCATCCCTTGTGGAAGGGCATAGGTTACGGCCGCGTCGAAGGGCCGATCAAATTCGTCGAGAAGCGCGTCAAGGGCTTCATGTTCGACTGCCGCATGTGCGGCCAGTGCATATTGTCCTCGACCGGCATGTCCTGCCCGATGAACTGCCCCAAGCAATTGCGCAACGGTCCTTGCGGCGGCGTCCGCGCCAACGGCAATTGCGAGGTCGAGCCCGATATGCCCTGCGTCTGGGTCAAGGCCTGGGAAGGCTCGCAGAACATGGTGCACAGCGACAGGATCCTGACCGTGCAGAAGCCGGTCGACCAGTCGCTGCGCGAAACCTCGGCCTGGCTGCGGGTGACCGCACAGGCGGCCACCGCACGAGAAGCGGCCGCTGCCGCCAAGAATGAGACGGCAAACACCGGGGCACCGGCATGATCGGCCGCCAGCGCGACGAGAACCCGGCCGGCATCCATCTGCCGCTCGAGCCACTGCCCGGCCACACTTCGCGCGGCCGGCTGGAGCGCGTCCTGCGGCGCGGCGAGTTCGCCGTCACCACCGAGCTCAACCCGCCCGACAGCGCCGATCCGGAAGACGTCTATAACCGCGCCAAGATCTTCGACGGCTGGGTCGATGCCATCAACGCCGTCGATGCATCCGGCGCCAATTGCCACATGTCGTCGGTCGGCATTTGCGCGCTTTTGACCCGCATGGGCTATGCGCCGATCATGCAGATCGCCTGCCGCGACAAGAACCGCATCGCCATCCAGGGCGACGTGCTGGGCGGGGCCGCGATGGGCGTCGCCAACATGCTGTGCCTGACCGGAGACGGTGTGCAGGCCGGCGACCAGCCCGGCGCCAAGCCGGTGTTCGACCTCGACTGCATGTCGCTCCTGGAAACCTGCCGCATCATGCGCGACAATGGCAAGTTCCTGTCCGGCCGCAAGCTGACGACGCCACCGCAGCTTTTCCTCGGAGCCGCGATCAACCCATTCGCGCCACCGATCGACTTCCGGCCGCATCGGCTGGGCAAGAAGATCGCCGCCGGCGCGCAATTCGTGCAGAGCCAGTATTGCTTCGACGTGCCGATGTTCCGCAGCTACATGCAAAAGGTGCGCGACCTCGGCTACACCGAAAAATGCTTCATCCTGGTTGGCGTCGGGCCGCTGGCCTCGGCCAAAACGGCCAAGTGGATCCGCTCGAACGTGCCGGGCATCCATATTCCCGATTCTGTCATCAAGCGGCTGGAAGGCGCCCAGGACCAGAAAAAGGAAGGCAAGCAACTCTGCATCGACATCATCAACGAGGTGAAGGAAATATCAGGCGTTTCCGGCGTCCATGTGATGGCCTACCGGCAGGAGGAATATGTCGCCGAGATCGTCGATGAATCGGGCGTGCTGAAGGGCCGCCAGCCTTGGAAACGTGAGATCCGCCGCGACGATCAGCTCGTCGCCGACCGGCTCGACAGCATCTTGCACGACGACATTACCGAAACGCAGGTGGACATGGTGAAGACCGCGCATTGACGGCGCGGACGGCCACCCATTCGCTTGAACGAAACCAGATAACGATATAAAGAAATCTTTATATCACGGCGGAGAGAATTCCATGACCCGTACCATCGTCGCCTCGGCGACACGAGAAATCATCATCGGCTTCGACCAGCC
>NZ_RZTC01000009.1:58730-102033 GCF_004023165.1 Mesorhizobium sp. M7A.F.Ca.MR.176.00.0.0
GTGATCGGTGAACGCATCAACCCGACCGGGCGCAAGAAGCTGGCCGCCGAGATGATCGCGGGCAATTTCGAGACCGTCATCAGGGACGCATTGGAGCAGGCAGCGTGCGGCGCCACCATGCTCGACGTCAACGCCGGCGTTACCTCGGTCAATCCGAACGAGACCGAACCCGGCCTTTTGGTGCAGACGCTGGAGATCGTGCAGGGGCTGGTCGACCTGCCGCTGTCGATCGACAGTTCCGTCACCGCCGCGATCGAAGCCGCACTCAAGGTTGCCAAGGGCCGTCCGCTGGTCAACTCCGTCACCGGTGAGGAAGAAAAGCTCGAAGCCATCCTGCCGCTGGTCAAGAAGTACAACGTGCCGGTCGTCGCCATCTCCAACGACGAGACCGGCATTTCAATGGATCCGGACGTGCGTTTCGCCGTCGCCAAGAAGATCGTCGAGCGCTGCGCCGATTTCGGCATTCCGGCGCATGACGTCGTCGTCGACCCGCTGGTGATGCCGATCGGCGCGCTGGGCGATGCCGGCCGCCAGGTCTTCGCGCTGCTGCGACGCCTGCGCGAAGAGCTCAAGGTCAACACCACCTGTGGCCTGTCCAACATCTCATTCGGCCTGCCGCATCGCCATGGCATCAACGCCGCCTTCATCCCGATGGTGATCGGCGCCGGCATGACCTCGGCGATCATGAACCCGGTGCGGCCGCAGGAGATGGAAGCCGTGCGCGGCGCCAATGTGCTGAACGGCACCGACGAGAACTGCACCAACTGGATCCGCACCTACAAGGATTACAAGCCGGCCGAAGGCGGCCAGGCGGTCGCCGCCCCGACGCAGGTCAATGCGCCGGGCGACGGCGCCGGCAATGGCGGCCGCCGCCGTGGCGGCCGTGAAGCCCGGATGGGCCGAGGATAAGCGCGCAATCGTGAACTCACCTGCCAACATCACCGACCCGCTCGTGCTGTTCATGCCGTCCGGCAAGCGCGGGCGTTTTCCTGTCGGCACGCCCGTGCTAGACGCCGCGCGCCAGCTCGGCGTCTACGTGGAAAGCGTCTGCGGCGGACGCGCCACCTGCGGGCGCTGCCAGATCGAAGTACAGGAAGGCAATTTCGCCAAGCATAAGATCACATCCTCCAACGACCACATCACGCCGAAGGGCGCCAAGGAAGAGCGCTATGAGCGCGTCCGCGGCCTGCCCGAACGGCGCCGCCTCTCCTGCTCGGCGCAGATCCTCGGCGACCTCGTCATCGACGTGCCGCAGGATACGGTCATCAACGCGCAGACCATCCGCAAGGATGCCGACACCAGGGTGATCGCCCGCGATGCGGCGATCCGCATGTGCTATGTCGAGATCGAAGAACCCGACATGCACAAGCCGCTTGGCGATCTCGACCGGCTGAAGATTGCGCTGATGCACGACTGGGGCCTGAAAAGCCTCGATTTCGATTTTCATCTGCTGCCGCAGGTGCAAGGCATCCTGCGCAAGGGCAACTGGACCGCGACCGCCGCCATCTACAAGGATGCCGATTCGGAGACCGCGCGCGTCGTAGCACTTTGGCCAGGCCTCAAGAACGAGGCCTACGGTCTCGCTTGCGACATCGGCTCGACCACCATCGCCATGCATCTGGTGTCGCTGCTGTCGGGCCGCGTCGCCGCCTCGTCCGGCACGTCGAACCCGCAGATCCGCTTCGGCGAGGATCTGATGAGCCGCGTCTCCTATGTGATGATGAATCCTGACGGCCGCGAAGGCATGACGGTCGCCGTGCGTGAGGCAATCTCCGGGCTGGTCGACAAGGTCTGCGCCGAAGGCAATGTCCAGCGCAACGATATCCTGGACAGCGTCTTCGTCGGCAATCCGATCATGCACCATCTGTTCCTCGGCATCGATCCGACCGAGCTTGGCGGCGCGCCCTTTGCACTGGCCGTTTCGGGCGCTGTGCACATCAAGGCATCCGACATCGGCCTGAAGCTCAACCAGGGCGCCAGGCTCTACATGCTGCCTTGCATCGCCGGCCATGTCGGAGCGGACGCGGCGGCGGTGACGCTGTCGGAAGGCCCGCATCGCCAGGACGAGATGATGCTGATCGTCGATGTCGGCACCAATGCCGAGATCGTGCTCGGCAATCGCCAGCGTGTGGTTGCGGCCTCCTCGCCCACCGGCCCTGCCTTCGAGGGTGCCGAAATCTCCGGCGGCCAGCGCGCAGCACCGGGCGCCATCGAGCGCGTGCGCATCGATCCCGACACGCTGGAACCAAAATACCGCGTCATCGGCTCTGAACTGTGGTCCGACGAGCCGGGCTTCCTGGAGAGCGTGCAGGCGACCGGCGTCACCGGCATATGCGGCTCCGGCATCATCGAAGTGGTGGCGGAGATGTATCTCGCCGGCATCATTTCCGAGGACGGCGTCATCGACGGCGGGCTTTCGGCCCGTTCGCCGCGCGTCACCGCCAACGGCCGCACCTTCTCCTACGTGCTGAAGGAAGGCTCTGCCGCATTGACGGAAGATGGGCCGAAGATCACCATCACCCAGACCGATGTGCGCGCCATTCAGCTTGCCAAGGCAGCGCTTTATGCCGGCACCAAGCTGTTGATGGAAAAGCAGAACACCGAGCATGTCGACCGCATCCATTTCGCCGGCGCCTTCGGCTCCTTCATCGATCCGAAATACGCCATGGTGCTCGGGCTGATCCCGGATTGCGATCTCGACAAGGTTTCGGCAGTCGGCAACGCTGCCGGTGCCGGTGCGCGCATGGCGCTGCTCAACCGCGGCTATCGCCGCGAGATCGAGGACACGGTCAGCAAGATCGAGAAGATCGAGACGGCGCTGGAGCCCAAATTCCAGGAGCATTTCGTCTACGCCATGGCGCTGCCCAACAAGGTCGATCCGTTCCCGAAACTGTCGGCGGCGGTAAAACTGCCGCCGCGCAAGACGGTCAGCGAGGACGGCGTTGCCGGCGACGCCGCTCCGCGACGGCGTTCGCGCGAAGGCCACGCCGCCAGGCGTGGACGGGAATAAGCGGCCGCGCCCAGGTCACGGCCTTTCCAAACTCATTTGCATGCAAATGTTTCCGGATCGCCTGATCCGGAAACCAAAAAGCTGTTTTCGTGAAATTCGCCAGATACATGGCAGGCGCATTCAACCGGCATCGAATGGCAGGCTGGAGATATCTTTCCAGCCGCCGCAACGCTCCAGAGGAGACAACGATGTCAATGCTCGAAAGCCTCGGCCGCTATGGCACGGCCATCAAGAATGCTCACGACCGCAGCAAGGCGCGACGCCTGTTGAACAGCCTGCCGCCCGAAATCCAGAAGGATATCGGCTGGCCGGTATCGCCGCGATCCAGCGAAAAGGCCGCACTTATCAACACGATCTGGAGCGCCGCGCGCTGATGACCTTCGCCGACAAATGCAAATTGCTCGGCATGCGTCGGGGATCTCGCATGTCCCCGGCGACCACCAGCAACCGGCTGCGTGCCGCACTTCTACCACGTCGCTGAGCACCGCGGGGCGGATCACACCACCGTGTAGATACGGCGCAAATCTTGACATTTTCGGCCACGGCACGATCTTCGAAGATAGTGGGGGTTCTCTTAGTCGGCTTTGCCGAAGTTCGTGTATTCGCATGCCAAGTTTGAAAAGCCATGTCGTGTCTTTCGTCCTGCGGCACAGCCGCAAGCAGGCATTTGCCAGTCCGGAAAATTTGCAGCGCTGGATCGCGGCCGCGCGCAAGACCGAGAACCACCGCCCGCCCGCCTCGTTGCATCAGCGTCTCGACATCGAGATGCATACGGTCGATGGCTTCCCCGTCTACGAAATCGCACCCAGGACCGGCGAGCAGAAGCGGATTCTCTACTTGCACGGCGGTGCCTATGTCTTTGAAATCACACCCTATCATTGGCACCTGATCGCCGAGATGGCGGATCGGCTGGGCTACGGGATCACGGTGCCGATCTATCCAATCGCTCCCGAACACGATTTCCATGCCATGTTCGGAATGGTTGGCGATGTCTACCGGCAGATGCTCGCCGAGACGGAAGCCGAAGACATCGTCTTCATGGGCGATTCCGCCGGCGGCAATATGGCTGTGGTGCTGACCATGATGGTCGCCGAAGAAGGACTGCCCCTGCCGTCGCGGCATGTGCTCATTTCGCCGGGTCTCGACGTGTCGCTCACCAACCCCGCAGTGTTCGAGGCGGAACGCAACGACCCTTGGCTGGGCATAGCTGGCGGAAGGGAGGCGATTCGCCTGTACAGTGCCGGCATCGATCCCAGCGACTGGCACATCAGCCCGGTCTATGGAGATTTGTCCGTGCTGCCAAGAACGCTGCTTTTGACCGGCTCGCGCGATCTTTTGACTCCCGACAATTTGATCTTCGCCGACAAAGCCCGCGCAGCCGGCGTTGAAATCGATCTTGTCTATGAGGAAGGCATGTTCCACGTCTGGCCGCTGATTGACATGCCGGAAGCCCGGCGCGCCCGCGAGCGCATCGTCGCCTTTCTCGGGGAGAGCCGGATCGTGCACGATACGAGAGTAAGGCCTGAACAGCGCCCCGCCGAAGCGGCGGAGTAGCTTTATACTATCGTCCTACCAGCCGGTCAGAACTTGCCGGTTTCCCGGAAGACTTCGAAAGTCGCGCGGATGTGGTCGGCAACGGCCTTGACCGGGGCACTGGCATCCGGCGCCACCACCATTGCCAGATTGTAGGTCCCGATGTCGGGCATGCCGTCCTTCGGGCAGAGTTCGACCATGTCATTGCCGAGGAACGACTTCGGCAATGGCGCCACGGCGAGATCGGACATGATCGCGGCGCGCTGGCCGGCCGTGTGTGCGCTCATATAGGCGATGCGGTAGTTGCGGCCCTCGCGGCCAAGCGCATCGAGCGCGCCGGCACGCCAGGCGCAGCCCTCTTCCCACAGCGATACCGGCAGCGGCTCGCGCAGATGCGCGCAACCGCCCTTGGCACCGGCCCAGACGATCGGCTCGGTCAGCAGCACCTCGGCGCCGAGCGCGCTGGTCTTGTAGGAATTGGTCAGCAGCGTGATGTCGAGCGCCCGGTCGTCCATGCGCCGGCGCAGATTGCTGCTCTGGTCGATGGTGACGTCGACGGCGATCGACGGATGCGACTGCGCGAAACGCTTCAACACATGCGGCAGCACGCGCTCACCGTAATCGTCCGGCGAGCCAAGCCGCACCACACCGACAATCTCGGGAATGATGAACTTCGACACCACCTCGCGATTGATGGACAGCAGCCGGCGGGCATAGCCGAGCAGCATCTCGCCGTCCGTCGTCAGCGACACCGAGCGAGCGTCGCGCGCGAACACGGAGCGGCCGAGAATGTCCTCGAGCTTCTTGATCTGCATGGAAACGGCTGACGGCGTGCGGAACACGGCATTGGCGGCGGTGGTGAAGCTGCCGGTCTCGGCAATCGCCACGAACGTGCGCAAAACATCGAGATCGAGCAGCGGCAGCGGATGATTGAGCGGGGCGTTCATGGCAACCGACCTTCAATTTTTCTGATACAAAACATCATTCCATTTCGTTTGATTGAACATCAGATTGGGAGGATAGTCAACTCCATCGAAGCAGTAGCTGCCACAAGCAGCCATGAAACGACCTCGACACAGACCTGCATTCGACACGAAATGAAGTTGAAACAAACCCGCAGTAGCCAACTCGCTGTCTGGCACTCGCCAACCCAAAGGAGAAAGAGATGTCTATCCTGTCGTCCCTTGGTCGCATCGCGACCGAATTCAGCGCGGCGCGCGCCCGCTACCAGACTGAACGCGCTATCCGCTCCCTGCCGATCGAACTGCAGAAGGACATCGGCTGGCCTGAAGCTTCCGATACCAAGACCGGTACTCGCAACGGCGTCGGATGCTGGGCTGGAGCAAAGTAGATCGTGTGTACCATGTGCTGAAGGCCTGCCGCGCAAACCGCCCGGCAGGCCTTCTCTATTTTATTTGCACTCAAATGAATTTTTAGAGCCATGTTTCCAGCGCATGACGCATATGAGAAAGCCGCATAGCAGCCCTCTTTTCAATTAATCCCTTGTAAATAATCGTAAATTTTGGGCACCTTGCCCAAATCTGTCGCAACCGATGTCGCATTTCATATCAAGCGCTTCGCTTTTGCGATTTAGTTTCTGCTTACACAAGCCTATATCGGCGCCAGCAAACGAGCTGCCCCACTCCATCAAGCGAAGGCGACCCGTCTGAGCAACAAATGGAGATGATTATGAAGCTTTTTGCACGCCTCTTTGCCCGCCGCGAAATGAACCTGACCACCGCTCTCGAGCGTCAGCGTCTCGCCAACACTATGCCCGGCCAGACCGGCGCCATGAATGCGGCGCGCCTCGGCTTCGTCGCCTGAAGATTTTTAGGGGCAGCGCATCCCTGCCGCTGCTTTAAAACTGTAACGCCGCCTGGCTCCAGCCAAGGCGGCGTTTTTGTTTTGCGCGCAGACTGTACGTTGCCCGTTGCTTGAACAGTTCACGTCACTTCTAGGGCTCGCTGCACGCCGATTGCCCATTTGCGACCCATGTCGCAAATTTAATCTTGTCGTAGCGGCGTAGCCGATTGACAGACATGGTTTTTCCTGATGTCGCTATGCTATTCGCGACATCCTGTTCGCGCCGTGGCTGTGTGAGGTTCCCTTGAACGCCGTAAAGCATCCGATCAAGCGATCGTTTGTATTCTTCCTTATTCCCGATTTCACCATGATCGCTTTTGCAACCGCGCTCGACCCGCTGCGCTCGGCCAATCGCATGCTCGGCTACGAGGCCTATCGCTGGCGCCTCGCCAGCATCGACGGCAAGCCGGTGCGCGCCTCGAACGGGGTCGAATGCGCGGTCAACACCTCGCTCGAGGACGAGCGCAAGAAGATGGCAGGCCCCGACCGGCCGAACATGGCCATCGTCTGCAGCGGCATCAATGTCGAGCGCTATCAGAACAAGTCCGCCTTCGCCTGGCTGCGCGAGGAATACAATCGCGGCGTCGCCGTCGGCGGCCTGTGCACCGGCGCGCATATCCTCGCCGCCGCCGGGCTTCTGTCCAACAAGCGCTGCGCCATCCACTGGGAGAACCTGCCGGGCTTTTCCGAAGCGTTCCCGAAGGCCAACGTCTTTGCCGACCTCTTCGAGATCGACCAGAACATCTACACCTGCGCCGGTGGCACCGCCGCACTCGACATGATGCTGAAGCTGATCGGCGACGACTTTGACGAGAACCTCGTCAACCGCGTCTGCGAGCAGGTGCTGACCGACCGCGTGCGCAGCCCCACCGACCGCCAGCGCCTGCCACTTCGCGCCCGCCTCGGCGTCCAGAACTCGAAAGTGCTGACCATCATCGAACTGATGGAGGGCAATCTGTCGGAGCCGCTGTCACTGATCGAGATCGCCGACCATGTCGACCTGTCGCGCCGCCAGATCGAACGGCTGTTCCGCACCGAGATGGGCCGCTCCCCCGCCCGCTATTATCTGGAAATCCGGCTCGACCGCGCCCGACATCTGCTGATCCAGTCGTCGATGCCGGTGGTCGAGGTGGCGGTCGCCTGCGGCTTCGTCTCGGCCTCGCATTTCTCCAAATGCTACCGAGAACTCTACGCCCGCTCGCCGCAACAGGAGCGCGTCGACCGCAAGCAGCTGCTGGCGGCGTGATCCGATACGCCTTAGAGAATTGTCATGACATTGTCTGGCAAAATGTGATATCCTTATGTCGAAAGGTGTCACATGACCACGAGAACGACTCGATCCGAAAAACTGGACTTGCGTCTTACCGTCGAGGCAAAGCGGACGCTCGCGACCGCAGCCGCCGTTGAACGCCGTTCGCTGAGTGATTTTGTCCTTGAAAGTGCACTTGGGCGCGCCGAGGAAACACTGGCGGACCGACACAGCTTCTCCCTCGACGCAGAAAAATGGGCTGCGTTCATGGCGGCGCTGGATGCCCCCACGCGAGATCTTCCGCGCCTGAAGCGCCTGCTGAGTAAACCGAGCATCTTTTCCGGCCGCGATCCAGCGTGAGCCGGTTTCGTATCGAGAAACTGGCTCGCACGCATCTGGTGGATGTGTTCGATTGCGGCGAACTGCCGCTCAATAGGTTTCTCGCCAGGTACGCACTTCAAAACCAGCAAGCAAATGCTTCGCAAACCTATATTGGTCTCTCCGGCGAAGATGTGGTCGGCTTCTATACGCTCGTGGTTGGTGAAGTCGCCTATGATGGTGCGCCCGAGCGGTTGACGAAAGGCCTTGCGCGCCATCCGGTTCCGATAATGCTGCTGGCGCGTCTCGCGGTCAGCCTGAACTGGCAGGGCAAAGGCGTTGGCCGCGGAATGCTGCGCGATGCCATCCTGCGCAGCCTGCAGGCGGCTGACATTGCAGGCATCCGCGCGGTGACCGTACATGCCAAGGATCACAACGCCCGCGCCTTTTACGAGCGTTATGGTTTCATTCAATCCCCAACCGACCCGCTACACCTCTATGTGCTTGTAAAGGATTTACGGAACCTTTGAGGCACACGTAATCGGTCTGCGCTCCGCCGCCTGAACCTCAGTAGTCGTCGCAGGTGCATTCCGCCGAGGAGATACGGTCGTTCCAGTCACTGCCGCCCAAATTGCGGATCCTGCGCGTGATCTCGATCGAGCGGCCGCCCATCCGAGAGTCCTCATAGGCCACGAGCGTGCAGCCGCGGCGAACGATCACCGACGACACACGGTCATTCCAAAACTGGCCGCCACGAAAATTTACGGAATCCTCGGCACCCATGCCGATGGACCGCCCGCGAAAATTCCCGTTCTCGAACATGATGCAGGCAGCCTGGTTGTATTGGGCGCTGGCGACGTCGGCATAAAGCACAGACGCGACTGCGGTCAGGATGGCAAGACGTCTCATCGGTGTTTCCTCGGTTTGGCCGCGCTCCTGGCTGGATCACGCGGCCGCCCAGTTTGCCACTGCTTCGGTAGCGGAGGCAAGCCTGGAGCGTAAGCCCGAACAGGTAGGCAGCGGGGCAAGAATGGGAGCCGGTTCGGCCAAAGATCACGCTCAACGGAGAAGAGCTTTAGCGGCTGTCGAACATCCAACTGCGGTTTCGCCACATTTTCTCACCGACCAGACAGTCGGTGGTGGACCTCTCCTGTGCCAATATCACCGGCGGATGCGCGGCTTCTTCCGTCGCCCATTGCGGCGAGGCCGGACCGGCGAGTTCCAGCACCAGTTTGCGACGGATGGCTTCGGGAAACTGCGTCCAGTCATTGACCGGGATCATGAAGGCTCCGGGACCGCCAATGACGCAGTCGCTGTAGTAGCGATCGAGATTGCTGACGTCGTAGGCACCGGTGATGCCGCCTCGCGTCATCAGCGGCAAGCCGTTGATGACGATGCCTTGCTTGATCAGCCCGTCGCGGGTCAGATTGACCGGCGCACCCTGGTTGTTGGGGCCGTCGCCCGAAATGTCGATGACCCGCTTCGTGCCCCGGTAGCCGCTTTCGGCGAACAGGTCGTTGCCGAACTCCAGCGCTCCGGAGATCGAGGTGCGCCGCGCGCTATTGGGCGGCTGCGCCGACAACTGCGCGACCACGCGCTCGGCGTCGGTGCGGCTGGCGATCACCGTCCACGGCACGATGACGCGCTGCCAGGTGGTGCCGGCCCATTCGACATAGGTAACGGCGATCTTGCCATAAGCGCCATCGGCAATGGCTTGCAGCACATTGTCGTGCGTCAGCGCCGCTGCGTAGCCATGACGCTGGATCTCGAGCTCTTCCGGTGACATCGACAGCGAGACATCGACGGCCAGCACCAGCTCGACATCGACGGGCTCGTCAGCAAGGGACGCGGGCGCCAACCAAAGCGTCAGCGCGAACGCGGCACAGCCCGAAAGCATATGTCTAGCACAGGCAAAAGCAGACATTCCGCAAGGGTAAGCGAAAACCGCCGGCTTAAAAAGAGAAAAGCCCGGCCGATGGCCAGGCTTTTGCCTTTATGCCCTTGCGCCTGCCAGCAATCAGCTGCGCGGCTTCAAATTCTCCGGATCGTAGAGCGGCTTGTAGCCGACGGCGGCGACTTCGACTGGATAGGTCTCGCCGAAATACTCGATCGTGAGCTTGCGGCCTTCCTGGGCGTACGCCCACGGCAGATAGGCAAGACCGATATTCTTGCCAATGGTCGGACCATAGGCCATCGAGGTGGTGAAAGACCGCCGGCCGAGTTCGTCTACCAGCGTTTCGCCGGTCTTCGGGTCCATCACCGGCATCGTGCCGACCGGATAGCGGGCCACGCCCTTCGCATCGACATTCTCGGTCATCACCAGCGTGCACAGCATGGCCGGCTGGTGCTCGCGAGCGCGATATTCGACATGCTTGGCCTTGCCGCAGAAATCGTTCTCCTTGACCTTCGGACGCGCAAGATCGGCTTCGAGCAGATTGTACTCGGTCAAAAGGTCGGCGTTCTGCAGCCGCAGGCTCTTTTCCATGCGGCGCGTGTTGGCATAGGTCTCAACGCCGAAGGGCATCACGCCGGTCGAGCGCAAGGCGTCCCAGACGGCCAGGCCGTCCTCGTAGCGCATGTGCAGCTCCCAGCCCTGCTCGCCGACATAGGAGATGCGGAAAGCGGTGACATCCTTGCCGCCGATCCGGACCGGCTTGATTGCCGCGAATGGGAAGTTCTCAACAGAGAGCCCGTCCGGATTTTCGACCACCTTCTGCAAGGTCGCCCGGGCGTTCGGCCCCCAGATGCCGATAGTGACGTATTTCTCGGTCACGTCGGTGATGGTGACGTCGAAACCTTTGTCCTGTGCCGTGCGGCGCATGTACTGGAAGTCGCGCGGACCGGCGTCCGCGCCGTCGATCAAACGACAGCGGTCGGCCATGCGGATGACGGTAAAGTCGGCGCGCACCATGCCTTCCTCGTCGAGGAAGTGGGTGTAGATGCCCTTGCCGATGTTGTTGTCTCCGCCGATCTTGGCCGCGCACAGCCATTCCAGCAGCGCGACATGGTCGGGACCTTCGATGTCGTACATGGCGAAATGCGACAGGTTGACGATGCCGCAATCCTCGCTCATCGCGAGATGTTCGGCATTGGAGACGCGCCAGAAATGGCGGTTGTCCCACTCATTCTCGCGCACCGGCACGCGGTTGCCGTATTTCTCCAAAAGGTGCTCGTTGGCGGCATAGCCGTGGGCGCGCTCCCAGCCGCCGAGCTCCATGAAATAACCGCCAAGTTCCTTCTCGCGCTCCCAGAACGGCGAGCGCCTGATATTGCGGGCCTTGGAGAACGGCTCGCGCGGATGCACCGCCGGATTGTAGACCTTCATCGCGGTCTCGGTGCAGCGATCCCAGATGAATTGCTCCTTGGTCTGGTGCGGATAGAACCGTGCATAGTCGATGGCATGGTGATCGATCGCGGTGCGGCCGTCGGTCATCCAGTCGGCGATCAGCTTGCCCATGCCGGGACCATCCTTGACCCAGATGGCGACGGCATACCAAAGGCCCCGCACCTTCTGGCTTTCGCCCATGGACGGGCCGCCATCAGCCGTCACCTGGAGAAGCCCGTTGAAGGAATGGCTCTCGTTATAGCCGAGTTCGCCGAGGATCGGCGTCAGTTCCATGGCGCGTTCGAGCGGTGCCAGGATCTGCTCCATGTCGAGGTCGCGCTGTGAGGGCGAAAGCCGCGCCTGGTCCTTCTCCAGCAGGTCGCGCGGATGGCAAAGGCGCGGATTGGTCTCTTCGTAGTAACCCCACTCGATCTGCCCGCCCTCGGCGGTCTTTGGATCGCCGGTGTCGCGCATATAGGCCGAGTTGCCCTGGTCGCGCAGCAGCGGCCAGCCGATCTCCTTGCCCGTGCCGGCGAACTCGTTGTAGGGGCCGAAGAAGGTCAGCGGATGGTCGATCGGCATGACCGGCAGGTCTTCGCCGACCATTTCCGCAATCAGCCGGCCCCAGATCCCGGCGCAGACGATGACATAGTCGGCCTCGATGGTGCCGCGGTCGGTCACCACGCCTGATATACGGCCATCCTTGACGACAAGCGACCGAGCCGACGTGTTGGCGAAGGATTTGAGCTTGCCGGACGCTTCCGCCTGATCGACCAGCTTGCCGGCGACCGTCTGCGAGCGCGGGATGACCAGACCGGCATCGGGATCCCAAAGGCCACCCTGGACAATCGCTTCTTCGATGAGTGGAAATTTCTCCTTGATCTCGGCCGGCTCGATCAGGCGGGCGCGCGTGCCAAACGCCTTGGCCGAGGCGATCTTGCGCTTGATCTCCTCCATGCGGCCGTCGTCGCCGACGCGCGCGACCTCAAGGCCGCCGATGCGCGCGTAGTGGCCCATCTTCTCGTAGAAATCGATGGAGTAGAGCGTCGTCCAGCACGACAGGAAATCGTGGCTGGTCGTGTAGCAGAAGTCGGAGGCGTGCGCCGTCGAGCCGATGTCGGTCGGGATGCCCGATTTGTCGATGCCGACAATGTCATCCCAGCCGCGTTCGATCAGGTGATGGGCGATCGATGCGCCGACGATACCGCCCAGGCCGACGATGACGACCTTCGCCTTTTTCGGAAACTCTGCCATTTGCCCGCGACTCCAAAGTGATAAAGCGGGCGGACTATAGGGCGGAGCGATGGGCCTGATGAAGCCTGTTTGCGACATTGGCAAAAAGCCGAGCGACCAGACGGCAGAATGCTTCCCGTCGGACCCTTGGCGGTTCGCCTTCCAAGGTGAAGGCTATAACTCAGGCGAAGGCCCAGATGTCCTCGGCCTGGAAGCCGACCTGATAACCTGCTGTCTTCAGCTTGACCACGACCTGGCCGATCTCGGCCGCGGGCAGCGCGCCGACCTCGACCTTGATCATGCCGGGACGGTAGCGCTTGAGGTCGAGCTGTTCGAAGACGATCCAGTCGGCGCCCTCGCAATCGACGAGAAAGGCGTCGATATGGGTGATGCCATTGCGGTCGAGCAGCGTCTGCAAGGTCTCGGATGGCACCTCGATGTCCCTGAGATGCGGCGCGAACTTGTTGAAGTTGGTGTCGGCCTCGCCCCAGGCATTCTTGCCCGACATCAGATTGGTGTCGGTGACCGACGAGCAGCCGATGAACTCGATGGGCAACGTGCCGGCCTCGAGCGCGGCGGCATCGAAAGTGTGGACGGTGATCGTGCCCTTTGTCTTCGTCACCGCCACCGGCTCGATGATGAACCGGCTGGTGTCGGGGTAGTTGGCGCGCAGTCGTTTCTGATTGTACGGGATCGGCTCGACCAACATCGCGCGTGCGCCAGCTATGCGGTGCAGCCACGGCGTCACATCGTCGAACAGCGCACCGTCGCAGGCACCGACATTGACCATCTGGAACGGTCGCCCTGCCCCACCAAATCGCGCCTTCAGCGCCGCCCTGGCCAGGAACTTCGTGCCGCGCAGCGACGGCCCGCGATCGAGAACACCACTTGGAAGACCAAGCGACAGGGCAACGCGCGCCAGACTGGATAGCGAACTCATGGCTTGTCTCCGGGAATGATTGGCAAGGGCGCGCGATTCTGGCCACGAGCCGCGGCTGCCCACAGCGCCATGAACGGCGTCGCCAGCAGCAGGAATGGCGGGATCAGATGCGGGAAATAGATGCGCGTGTCGTGGATCGGAAAGACGGTGAACTTCGCCAGCGCGCCGAGCACCAGTGCCGCAAACAGGATGCCGGCGCGGCGGTCGAGGCGGAAGCCGGCGCGGGCGGCGGCAAACCAGCCGGCCAGTGCCAGCACCGACACGCCGACCCAGCTGTTCAGGCTGACGGCACGCAGCAGCGAGGCGGCAAACGCCCTGAGATAGGCGGTGACCGAGAATGGCGGTTCGAACCCGTCCATATTGTAATGCTGCTCAATGCTGGAGAACCACAAATGCGGCCACCAGCCTGGATGATGAGCCCAGTGCGAAATGGCGAAATAGGCGACGAAGGAAGCGGCGAAGCCGGCCAGCGCGCCCCACGCCTTCTGCCGGAACGCAACCAGCAGCACGGCAAAAACAGCAAGGAAAACAATATTGTCCGGGCGCACCATGAAGGCGAGGAAAAGCAGGAGCGCCGTTGCCGCCTCGTAGCCGCGGACATAGGCATAAAGCCCGCCCAGCAACAGCGCCGACGTGAGCAGATCCGGCGTCGAGGCGCGCGCCGCATCGCCGCAATCGGCCATGATCAGCACCGCGCCGACCGCTGGCGCCAAAGCCAATGCCTTTTCCGAGCGCAGCCACAGCAGCGCGATCACGCCGAATAGCAGCACGGAGAACACTGACACCAGGCGCATCGCCTCGACTGGCGACATCACCGCGCTCATCGTCGACAGTATCTCGGCGTAGAGAAATTTGATCCGGTACATGCCGAGCAGTGAATGGAAGTCGGCGGCATTCTCCGCCATGTGACTGCGGAAGCCGCCGCCATCGTCGGTCAGCGCCTTATAGTCGCCTGCGGACACGCCCGATTTGACAGTGCTGTAGGCATAGTCATGCAGCGCCTGCGCATCGGGATAGGTGCCTTCCTCCGCTATAGCGAGATAGGGCAGCATGTCCCAGTTGGCGTCGGGCATCGCCCATGCGGTGAACGCTGTAAAAAGAATGTAAAGCGCGAAAGCCGCCGCGCCGATCGGTGCTGCCAGCCGCGCATAAGTCCCCTCGCCCCACGTCAGAACGGGCTCGGTGAGCCGGTCGACTGGGTTTTGTGGAGCGGGCGACTTGGTCAGCATCGTTGTATCCAGCGAGCGCTTAACGGACCTGGCTTTTGACGAAATCCTTCACGATTCCCACGATGCCGCGCGACAGCAGGCTGTCGAAGGCATCGACGAAGCGGTCGACATGCTCGCGCTGGCAGATCAGCGGCGGCTCGAGCCGGATGACGTTGCGGTTGTACTCGGTGAAGGCGACCAGCACATCGTAGTCGCGCAGCAGCAGCGCCCCGATGAAGCCCGACAGCGAACCCTTCAGCTTGTCGTCGAGCACGCTGACGATCGGCCGCAGCACCATCGGCAAGGTCTGCGAGAAGTCGTGGAACTCCAGGCCGATCATAAAACCCTTGCCGCGCACCTCCTTGATGATCTTCGGGTACTTTTCCCTGAGCGCCTGCAGGCGCTGCAGCAAATAGTCGCCGGTGACGGCGGCATTGTCGATCAGCCCCTCGTCGTAGAGCACGTTGAGCCCCTCGATCGAGGTGACGCAGGCCTCGCCCATGCCGCCGAAGGTCGCCATGGCATGGATCATCGCCGTTTTCGGCGTGCCATAGGCCTTCATATAAACCTCGCGCCGCGCGATCATCGCGCCGACCGCGGCCTTGCCGGCGCCAAGCGATTTGGCCAGCGCCGTCACATCGGGAATGACGCCGTAATGCTCGAAAGCATAGAAGCGGCCCGAACGGCCATAGCCGCACTGCACTTCGTCGGCGACCCACAACACGCCATACTGGTCGCACAGTGCGCGCAGCTTCTGCCAATATTCGGCCGGCGCCTGAATGATGCCGCCACCGCCCTGGATGGTTTCAAGCACGATGACGCCGACCTCCGGATCGGAGCGGAACAGGCGCTCGACCGCCTCGATGTCGGCGAACGGGATGCGAACCGTGTTTTCGGCCACCTTGAAGTCGGCGCGGTAAAGCTGGCCGTCGGTGATGCCCAGCACGCCTTTGGTCTTGCCGTGGAAGGAATTCTCGGCATAGACGATCTTCGGCCGCTTCGGACCGGCCGCGCGCTCGGCGAGCTTCACCGCCGCTTCCATCGCTTCCGAACCGGACGAGCCCAAAAATACCATGTCGAGATCGCCGGGCGAGCATTTGGCGATGTTGTGCGCAAGCGCTGCCGCATATTGCGACATGAAGGCGATGGCGATTTCCTGGCGCTTCTCTTCCTGGAATTTCTTGCGTGCTTCCAGGATGCGCGGATGATTGTGGCCAAAGGCCAGCGAACCGAAGCCGCCGAAGAAGTCGAGGATCTTGCGGCCGTTCTGGTCGATGTAGAACATGCCTTCGGCACGCTCGATCTTGATCTTGTGGAAGCCGAGCAGCTTCATGAAGTGCAGCTGGCCGGGGTTGAGATGCGCCTTGAACAGGTCGGTCATGCGGGCAACGTCCATCGCCTTGGCCTGCTCGACGCTGATCAAATCGGGCTTGGCGATGGTGGCGGGCGACAGCGACGGCGCGCTGACCATGGTGCGCAAATTGGTCTGTTCGGGCTTGGCCATGACGGTCATTTCAATCTCCTGTCTGCACGCACGACCAGGATCGAGCGCAACGAAAGCTGTTTTGCGAGCCGCTATTCGGCGGGCACATGTTTGGTGGCGACGGCGTGACCGGCTTTCTTTGCTCGGTACTCGCTGTAGGCGGCGATCAGCATGTCCTCGTCGCGATATTGCGGCACCCAGCCGAGCTGACGCCCGGCCTTGGACACGTCGAGCACGCAGTCCTCGTCGGCGATCAGATACTGTTCCGGGTCCATGATCGGCATGTTCAAGAGGTCGAGCAGGTCCAGCGTGCGCTTGACCGCCCAGCCCGGTGTTGGGATCAGGATCGATTTCGAGCCGGCATGCCTGATCAGATCGCCGAGCAATTTCTTGACCGGCGGCGGGTTGAGCGAACCCAGATTATAGGCCTCATTAGGCACACCGGCCTTCCAGGCCGCGCGCGCGGCCTCGGCGCAGTCGAACACCGAGATGAACTGATAGGGGTTCCTGCCCGAACCGATCATCGGCACCGGAAAATTCCAGTCGATCAGCTTGAACAGTTTCTCCAGAATGCCGAGCCGGCCGGGGCCGATGATCAGTCGCGGGCGAAACAGCGAGATCGACATGCCGCGCTTGCGCCATTCGGCGGCAAGCTCCTCTGTCTTCTGCTTCGACCAGCCATATTCGCCCAGCGGCGCCACCGGGTGCTCCTCGGTCATCGGCTGCGTGACCGTGTGGCCGTAGATCATGTCGGTCGTGTAGTGGACGAGTTTTGACGCACCGGCTCTGTCCATGGCCTGCATGATGTGCTCGGTCCCATGAAAATTCACCGGGAAGAAGAAATCGTGCCGCTTGGCGCGCACCTGGATCGGCGACAGCATCTTGGCCGACAGATTATAGACCATGTCGTCGGCCTTCAGCCCAACCGCCGCGACCGATGCAGGATCGGTGACGTCGCACTGGACAAAGCGGACAGTGCGGTAATGCGGCAGGTCGCTTTTGACGATATCGGCGACGACGACCTCTTCACCATCGGCCACAAGTTTCGGGGCGAGATGGCGGCCGACGAAACCGTCGCCGCCGAAAATCGCATGTCTCATCGAACAGTCTCGTTTGCTTGGATCTTGTCAGGCGTGATGGAAGCCGTCTGGTCTTCATGCCCTCGCTCGCCCAAATCCCGGCCACTTTGGGCGATCAGCACCGTGCCGACGCAGATGAAGGCGATGCCGGCGATGCGCCAGCCATTGAGGTCCTCGCGGAAGACGAAATAAGCGAAGATGGCGACGGCAACATAGGCGAGGCTGAGGAACGGATAGGCGAAGGAGAGCTCGACCTTGGACAGCACATAGAGATGCGATGCCATCGAGATGACGAAGGTACACAGGCCAAGGAACACCCAGGGGCTGAAAACGATCTGCAGCAACTTGACGAGCGGATTGACGCCCTCGAACGAGATCGGCCCGAGCGACATCATGCCTTGCTTCAGCATCAGCTGCGCGGCGGCATTGGTCATGACTGTAAAGAGAATGAAGACGATGTATTTCATGTGTTCCAAGCCACCCCTTCACGCTTGCTATTACAAACCCGCAAACATTTGGTGAAGTCCCGACAATATTTTGAGTAAATCGCGTTATTAAGCATCAATTAACCAGGAATTATTCGAGTTTTATCTATTCGGCCGCCTCGACCGAGCCTCGTCGCGCATCCAACCTCTTCGCGGTGCGCGCCCAGAAGTCAGACATGAAGGCGTGGTCGCGGAGCGCTTCCAGCCGCTGCCATTCGGGAAAGGACGAGGCGAATATCTCGGCGGCCATGCGGGCGTCCTTGTATGGATTGACCGCGCCGCCGGCCTCGACCGTGATGCGGTCGAGTTCCCGCAGCAATGTCAGTGTCGCGGCACCCCTGTTGGGGAAATCCAGCGTCAGCGTGTAGCCAGGGCGCGGGAACGACAGCAGTGCCGGCGAGCGGATGGAGCCAAAGCGCTTCAGCACGGTGAGGAACGAGCCCTGCCCTGCTTGCCTTGCAGCCGCCAGCAATGCCGGCACGGCCTCGCGCGCCGTCTCTTCCGGCACCACGCTCTGGTGCTGGAAAAGCCCTTTCGGCCCATAAAGCCGGTTCCAGTCGCGCACGCCGTCGAGCGGGAAGAAGAAGCCCTGATATCCGGCCTGGCGCGGCACCGTTGCCCGGCTCTTCCTCCACCTGTAGGCAGCGTTGAAGGCGGTCAGGAACGGCCGGTTGAGCACATTGAATGGCGGCTGGACCGGCACCGAGAAATTGCCACCGGCGCGCGAGGCGGCATGCGAGCCGTGCTCGGCGTGATTACCAGTGAACAGCAGGCCGCGACCGCTGTTGCGGCCATCGGCCAACTGGTCGATCCAGGCGACCGCATATTCATTGGCTTGATCGGCCGCCTCGGCCAAACCGAAGAATTCGTAGAGATCGCGAAACGGGGTCGCCTTTTCGACGATGTCGAGCGAATGCACCCGCATCAGCCGGATCGAGGCCGACAGGATGAGGCCGGTCAGCCCCATGCCGCCGATCGTTGCCGCAAACAGCCGCGCATTGTCCGATGCCGAGCAGCGGTGGGTCTTTCCGTCGGACCTGAGCAGCGTGAAGCTCTCGACATGGCAGCCGAATGTCCCGCGCCGATGATGGTTCTTGCCATGCACGTCGTTTGCGATGGCGCCACCCAGCGTGATGAATTGGGTGCCGGGCACAACCGCCGGGAAGAAGCCGTGTGGGGCAGCGTGGGCGATGATGTCGGACAACAGCACGCCGGCATCCGCCTCGAGAACACCGGTTTCGGCGTTGAAGGCACGAATCCGGTTCAGCGAGCGCATGTCGACGACCGCGCCGGCCGCGTTCTGGCAGGAATCGCCGTAGGAGCGGCCATTGCCATAGGCAAGCAGTGACGCTGGCTTGGCCTGACCGCCCTTCAGCAGCGAGATAGCCTCGTCGGCACCGATGGCGCGCGGCGCCGGCGGCGTAGCAAGGCCAAAGCTCGGGAACCGCTCAGTGGCCATGCCTACCAGCCCCCGATGACCAGCATCACTGCACCGATCAGCACAACGATCTGGCTGCGCCAGTCGCGGATGATGAAGACGACCGGATCGTCATGCATCTCGTTGCGGCGCGCCAGGATCCAGACGCGCATGGTGAGATAAAGCACGATCGGTGCCAGCGGCCAGATCAGCCATGGATGCGGATAGAGCTCGCGCACCGCGACACTGTCCATGTAGAGCGCCAGCACCAGCGCCGAGGAGAAGGCCGAAGCCATGCCGGCCTGGGCGACGATCTCCTGGTCTTCGGTGCGATAGCCGCGGCCGGCAATGCGCTCGCCAGGCGGAATGGCGGTGGTGCGCAGTTCGACGAAGCGCTTCACCAGCGCCAGCGACAGGAAGAAGAAGATAGAGAAGGCCAGCAGCCAGAACGAGACGTCGACGCCGGTCGCCGCCGCACCGGCCAGGACGCGGATCGTGTAGAGGCCGGCGAGTGTCAGCACATCGACCAGCAGCATGCGCTTGAACGACAGCGAATAGGCCGTCGTGACGACCATATAGCCGCCGAGCACAGCCATGAATTCGGGCGACAGGAACAGCCCGGTGCCGATGCCGATCGCCAGAAGCACCGCGATTGCGCCAAGTCCGAACGGGATCGACAGCGCACCGCTGGCGAACGGCCTGTTGCGCTTGGTGAGGTGTTTGCGATCGAGCGCGAGGTCGAAGAAATCGTTGAGGATATAGATGGCCGACGCCACCGCACTGAACGAGACGAATGCCAGCAGGCATTGCCAGATCATGTCGGTGTTGAAATATTCATGCGAGAGCACCATCGGCACTGCGATCAGCGAATTCTTCAGCCACTGATGGACACGCAGCATCTTGACGATGGTCCGCAAAGTCGGCTTCGGCGCCGGCATCGTCTCGGCGCCATGCGCTGCCTGCCAGCGCGCGGCATGGCGGTCGGGCGCGACGACGATGGCGTTGCGCGCTGCATCGAAGACCTGGAGATCGTGACGGCTGTTGCCGGCATAGTCGAAACCGCCATCGCCATAGGCTGCGATCAGCGAAGCGCGCTTCCTGCCCGAGGTGAGATTGGCGAGACCATCGGTGGCCAGCACCTGGTCGAAAATGCCGAGATGGGCCGCGATGGCGTCGGCGAACTTGCGCGGCGTACCGGTTGCCAGCACGATCTTGCGGCCCTCGGCGTGTTCGGTCCGGAGGCGGCAAAGCAGCACTTCGCGATAGGGCAGCGATGCCGGATCGATGTCGATGCGTTGCGCGATTGCCTGCTTCAGCCGCGCCGGCCCGCCGGCGATCCAGAACGGTACCAGGAAGATATAGAGCGGGTTCTTCTTGAGAAGGATGAACAGCCCTTCCCACAACAGATCGGTCGCGATCAGCGTGCCGTCGAGATCGACCGCAAGCGGTATTGCGTTCCTGTCCGACCGCGCATCCATGTCCGTTCTGCCCTGCCCGCGTAGAGTTGCGCGCCGCTTTCCGGCGTCTTGAGGCTGGTATAGCGGGCGATGGCGTAGCGAACGTTAAAACGCCCGGTTGCAGACGGCTGCCGTGACGGTATTTCCGGCGTCATTGTTAAGCAACTGCTACCGGAAACAATAAAAGGCCGAGCAAATGCCCGGCCCTCAAGATATGCAACCGGAATTACTTGATTCGGGCGACGCCGCCCGAGATTTCGATGGTTTCCGAACCGGTCAGAGCTTCGAGGTCGCCGTTCGGCAAGGTGACGAAACAGCCATTCGGGCAGAACTCAACCGTTTCGCCACCAGCCAGCGCGAGGTCGGTCTTGCTGCCGCCCTCGGTCACGACCAGCGTGCGGGTCTCGGCGTCCTTGTTGACCGCGCTTGCGGCATGGACCGAGCCGATGGCGGCGACCAGGGCGACGGCAGCGACGAGAGACTTCCACATGGTGCAATATCGGTGTTCCCACCGCCTCTGTTGCATTTCGCAAGGCAATTTCGCCTTTGCATGGGAGCTTATAGGAGATGGAAGCTGAACCGCAACTGAATGCCGCATTCATGCCGCAATCGGTTCCGGCAGGATCAAGGTCGACGGAGTCCCAGCTTAGTCCGGATCTGGCTTCTTGGTTTTGCGGGACTTGACCAGCCGCTTCTTCTCCGCCTCGGCTTCGGCCTTTATCTGCTCCTGTTCGGCGAAGTCGGCCTCGATCTTGTCGTCGTCTGTCGGCCACGCCTTGGGCTTATGGGCCTCGACCACGGCGCGCGGCGTCGAGGGCATCTCGATGTGTTCGCTGCTGAATTTTTCGAGGACGGCAAAACGGATGTCGTTCTGCGCGATGTTGCCATTCATCACATCGGCCAGGAACACGCGGATCTCGAATTCCAGGGCGGCAGGGCCGAAATTGGAAAACAGCACGAAGGGTTCGGGGTTCTTCAGCACCATCGGGTGGCTGCGGGCGATCTCCAGCAGGACGGCATGAACCTGCTTGACGTCGCTGCCGTAAGCGACGCCGACCTTGATGTCGACGCGGCCGAGCTTGTTGCGGTGCGTCCAGTTGCCGACGGCGTTGTTGATCAGGTTCGAATTGGGCAGGATCACCGATTGCCGCTGGAAGGTTTCGATCTCGGTGGCGCGCACGCTGATCTTCTTGACTGTGCCGCTGACATCGCCGGCAACGATCCAGTCGCCCACCTTGAATGGTCGCTCGGCCAACAGGATCAGGCCGGAAACGAAATTGGACACCACGTTCTGCAGGCCAAAGCCGATACCGAGGGAAAGAGCGCCGGCGACCAGCGCCAGGCTGGACAGGTCTATGCCCGCCGCCGAGATCCCGACCAGTGCCGCGAGCGCGACGCCGGCATAGCCGACCGCCAGCCTGATCGAGTTGCGCACGCCGGTATCGACCTTGCCACGCGCCATCACCGAACCGTCGAGCCAGCCCTGGAACCAGCGCGTCAGGAAATAGCCTATGATGAAGACGACGATGCCGGAGAGGATGCCGGTCACCGAAATGGTCACCGACCCGATGTTGATCCCGGTTGCGAGCTTGTAGGCCCAAGCCTGGATATCGCCCAGCTGGAAACCCCACATCAGCAGGATCAGCGGCAGGAACACCAGCACGATCATCACATTGATGGCAACGCTGACGACAAGGCCTAGCTGGTCGAGGGCCGTATCCTCGTAGCTGGATTTGGCCGACAGCCAGCGCCCGACGGTCGTGTTGGCGAAAGCACCCTCCTCGCCGATCGCCTGTGCCGACAGGAAACCGATATAGGCGGTGATCAGCGCGGTGCCGGTAACGACGACCTGCAGCGAAACGAACAGAGCGAGGCCGATGTAACCAAGCAGCGCCGCGACGATGGTGAAAAGACCGAGTGCAAGCGCCGTATAGCGCAGCCATGCCGGCCACGGCCGCCAACTTCCATCACGCGCCTTGAATGGCCTCAGCATCGCCATCAGGATCAGGATGACGCCGACGATGATGGTTGCGCCGAAACTGCGGGCAATGGTCAATGACAGCGGCGAGCCCATTTTGTCGTTGATCACCGACAGGAAGGTGTTGACGCTGATGACCACGGCCATGGCGGTGGTCAGGCGCACCAGCCAGCGCGCCGGCCCCGTTTCAACCGGGATAAGGCGCCAGTTCGGCAGCCGCGGCTCCAGCGCCGCATTGGTCAGCCGGTTGACGCAGAACACCACGCCGATGGCGGTCGCCAATGCATTGAGGAACAGGCCAATATCACCGCGCAACACATTGTAATAATTGAAGAAGAAAATCGTCGATCCCAGAAAGGCGGCAACCGCCAGCGTTGGCAGCAAGGTTGACCAGAAAGCCACCGATAAACGGCTGAGATAGGACGGGTCTTCATTGGAGGGATCGGCTTCGAACACCCTCCCGAACAGCCGCCTGCCGCCGACCAGCAGCACCAGCGCCAGCCCGAGCGCCACGAAGGTCGCTGCGAGGATGGCCTGGAACTTGAACTTGAAAGCGAAGCTCAGCCAGGAAGACACCGCCTTGTACAGATTGGTGTATTCGTCCTGGGCGTCGGAGAACACCTGCGGGCTCAGCGCATCCGACAGCACGTAGCGTTTGGTCAAAAGGTTGCGGAACAACTCGCTGCGCATATTGCCGATCTTATCGATCAGCCCGCTGATGCGGATCGACAGGGCCTGGGCCTGCGAGATGACCGCATTGATCTCGGCCTTTTCCGACACCAGCGCCTGGCGTTCGCCGCTGACGATGTCGGGCTCCGGCGGCTGGCCCGCCGCAGGTGCCGCGCCAAGCTGCTCAAGACGGCCGTTGATCTCGCCAAGACGCGTGCGGAAGGCCAGTGCGCTGTTCAGCGATTGCCGAGACAACTCCTCGAGCTGCAGGCGGATATCGACAAGGCTGCTATCCTCCTCGGCGTCCTGCTGGATCTGCTTCTCGAAATTGTCGGTCTTGGTCGTCAGGTCCTGGATGATCTTCTGCTGATCGGCGACCAGTCCGGCGGGCGCCTGGCCGAGCCCTTGTGCAGCCGCGTCGAACGACATCGGCGCCGAAACGACAAGCGCGAGGAGCAAAATGAGACGAAGCAATCGGAAAAGCATGATTTGTTGGCGACTCATCTGCGGCAAAGGCAATTTGAAAAGCCTGCCCTTGATAAAGACGGCCCTATCATGGGGCAAGCCGTCGTATAGCGAGCCCATCCGATCATTGGCGCCAACAAATCACTCACCCCCATCGATCCATCTCAAGCGTCGGCCAGTCGAAAGGCGATGGCGCAATATTGGCTTTGCGGGTGCGGCCTGCTCTATAGTCTGCCGCATCGCCCGAACCGGATGACATCAATGGCAGAGTACTCGGCCTTTTCGCTGCTCGCGAACGCGCTCAAGGGAAACAAGGATTGGAAGCCGGCATGGCGCAAGCCTGACCCGAAGGCGTCCTATGACGTCATCATCATCGGTGGCGGCGGTCATGGGCTGGCGACCGCCTATTATCTTGCCAAGGAACACGGCATCACCAATGTCGCCGTTGTGGAAAAGGGCTGGCTCGGTTCCGGCAATGTCGGCCGCAACACCACGGCGGTGCGCTCGAACTACCTGCTGCCGGCCAACACCCGCTTCTACGAACACTCGATGAAGCTGTGGGAGAACCTCTCGCATGAGCTCAACTACAACGTCATGTTCTCGCAGCGCGGCTGCCTGAACCTAGCGCACACGCCGGCCCAGTTCGACGACTATGCAAGGCGCGGCAACGCCATGCGCCATCTCGGCGTCGACGCCGAACTGATGACGAAAGCTGAGATCAAACGTCTGATCCCGGCGCTCGATGTCTCCGAAAGCGCGCGCTTCCCGGTGGTCGGCGGCTTGATGCAGCGCCGCGCCGGCACCGCCCGCCACGATGCGGTGGCCTGGGGCTATGCGCGTGGCGCCGACCGGCGTGGCGTCGACATCATCGAGAATTGCGAGGTCACCGGCTTTCTGCGCGATGGCGACCGTATATCAGGCGTCACCACGTCGCGCGGCGACATCCGCGCCAGGAAGGTGGCCGTGGCGGTCGCCGGCAGCACCGGACGGGTCATGCAGATGGCCGGCATCGAGACGATGCCGATCGAGAGCCATGTGCTGCAGGCCTTCGTGACGGAATCGCTGAAACCCTTCATCGATACCGTCGTCACCTTCGGCATGGGCCATTTCTACATGTCGCAGTCGGACAAGGGCGGCCTCATCTATGGCGGCGACATCGACGGCTACAACAGCTACGCCCAGCGCGGCAATCTGCCTGTCGTCGACGAGGTGATGAGCGAAATGCTGGCGCTGTTTCCGGGCCTTGCGCGCGTGCGCATGCTGCGCTCCTGGGGCGGCGTCTGCGACATGTCGATGGACGGCTCGCCGATCATCACCACCGGCCCCCTGCCCGGCATGTATCTCAACTGCGGCTGGTGCTATGGCGGCTTCAAGGCGACGCCGGCTTCCGGCTGGTGCTTCGCCTGGACCATCGCCAAGGACCAGCCGCACGATCTCAACGCCCCCTTCACCCTCGACCGCTTCCACCGCGGCCTGGTGATCGACGACAAGGGCCAGGGTGCAAACCCCCGGCTGCATTAGGCATTAGGTAGAGTTCAATGTTGATCACTTGCCCCTATTGCGGTCCGCGCGACGTCATCGAGTTCACCTATCAGGGTGACGGCAACCGCGAGCGTCCCGATCCTGCCTCTCAGAATTTCGAGGCGTGGAATGCCTATGTCTATGACAGGCTGAACCCGGCCGGGGATCACAACGAGATTTGGCAGCATTCCGGCGGCTGCCGCGCGCATCTGCGCGTCGTGCGCAACACGCTGACGCATGAGATTTCCAGCGTTGCCTTCGTGCGCGGTGATCATCAAGGGCGCGGCGATCATGGCTCCGCCGCGCGCCGCAAGGCGGAGGACAAGGCATGAGCCCGCGCCGCGCCGATACCGGCGGCCGCATCGACCGGCTGAAAACCATCCGCTTCACCTTCGACGGCACGGCCTACACCGGCCATGCCGGCGACACGCTGGCGTCGGCCCTGCTGGCCAAGGGCGTCACGCTTTACGGACGTTCGTTCAAATACCACCGCCCGCGCGGCCTGCTCACAGCCGGCGTCGAGGAACCCAACGCGCTGGTGACGGTGCTGAAGGGCGAGGTTCGTGAACCCAACATTCCGGCGACCATGGTCGAGATCCATGACGGCCTGGTTGCCATCAGCCAGAACCGCTTTCCCTCGCTTGCCTGGGACATCAACGCCGTCAACCAGCTCGGCGGCAACATCCTGTCGGCCGGCTTCTACTACAAGACCTTCATGGGACCGGTGTTTGGGCCGCTCAAAGGCACACGCTTCTGGATGTTCTGCGAACACTTCATCCGCCGCGCCGCCGGTCTCGGCAGCGCCGGAACGGCGAAGGACCCGGCCCGCTACGAGCGCATGAACGCCTTTTGCGACGTGCTGGTGGTCGGCTCGGGGCCGGCCGGCCTGATGGCCGCCAGGACCGCCGCCGATCAGGGAGCGCGCGTCATGCTGGCCGATCTCGAGCCGCTTTTCGGCGGTTCGGCCAACTGGTCCGGGGAAAGCATCGATGGCGCGCCTGCCGCCGACTGGGCGCGGCGCGCGGTCGCCCAGCTCGCAGGCCGCGACAATGTCCGGCTTCTACCGCGCACCACGGTGTGGGGTTATTACGACAACAACACGCTTGCCGCGCTCGAACGGGTCAGCGACCACAAGGATCAACCAGGCAAGGGCGAGCCGCGCCATCGCTATTGGGCGATCCGTGCCAAATCCGTGGTCCTGGCCACCGGTGCGTTCGAGCGGCCGCTCGTGTTCCCCGGCAATGACCGGCCAGGCGTGATGCTGGCGCATGCAGCCGAGCGCTATGCCAACGAATTCGGCGTGCTGCCGGGCGAGCGGATAGCGCTGTTCACCAACAATGACAGCGCCTATCGGGCGGCCGTCGCCTTGAAGAAGGCCGGTGCCGCGGTCGTCGCCATCGCCGATGTTAGGCCGGAACTTTCGCCGGAGATGCGCAAGCTGGCCGCGGAAGCCGAGGCCGAGATCTTCGCTGGCCATGCCGTCGTCGCCACCGAAGGCGGAAAGGCGCTGTCCGGCCTCAAACTGCAACGCTTCGATATGGCCAACGGCACGCTCATCGGCGATGCACGCAGCATCCATGCCGATTGCCTGCTGATGTCGGGCGGCTGGTCGCCGACCATCCATCTGGCCAGCCAGGCCGGCGCCAAGGCGGAATGGAATGCCGCGCGGCAGGCCTTCCTGCCGCCGAAGCCGACACAGAGCTGGATCGGCGCCGGCGCCTTCACCGGCAGTTTCTCCACCGCCGAAGCCATCGCCGAAGGCCGCGCCGCAGGCCTTGCCGCAGCCGGTGGCCCCAGCGCGCCTTCTGTATTGCCGGTGGTGGAAGCCGTGCCCGGCGATCCTGATCCCGCGCCGGTGTTCGAGATCAGGGCCAAGGGCAAGAGCTTTGTCGACTTCCAGCACGACGTGACGGCAGAGGACGTGCGGCTGGCGCACCGGGAAGGCTTTGTCTCGGTCGAGCATCTGAAACGCTACACCACGCTCGGCATGGCGACCGACCAGGGCAAGAGCTCCAACGTGCCCGGCCTTGCCATCATGGCCGAAGCGCTGGGCAAGCCCATCCCCGAGGTCGGCACGACGCGCTTCCGGCCGCCCTTCGCGCCGGTGTCGATCGGCTCGCTGGCGGCGGAACGTTTTGGCGATCTCAAGCCCGAACGATTGACCCCGATGCATGATTGGCATCTGGCCAACGGCGCGACCATGTATTCAGCGGGCCTCTGGTATCGCCCGATGATCTACGGCCATGCAGGCGAAACGGTCGAGCAGGCCTATGTGCGCGAAGCCAAGGCGACACGCGAAAGCGCAGGGATCGTCGATGTCTCGACATTGGGCAAGATTGCCGTGCAGGGCCCCGACGCCGCCGCATTCCTCGACCGCGTCTACACCAACATGTTTTCGACGCTGGCCGTCGGCAAGGCCCGCTACGGTCTGATGCTGCGCGAGGACGGCCTTGCTTTCGACGACGGCACCACCTGGCGGCTCGGCGAGCAGGACTTCCTGATGACCACCACCACCGCCAATGCCGGCAAGGTGATGCAGCATCTGGAATATTTCCTCGACGTGATCTGGCCGGAGCTGAAAGTCCACGTCACCTCGGTGACCGACGAATGGGCGGGGGCCGCGATCGGCGGGCCGAAGGCCAGGCAGATCCTCGCCTCTTGTGTCACCGGCACCGCAGTCGACAATGCCACCTTGCCCTTCATGGGCCTCGTGCGCGGCGAGATAGCAGGCGTGCCGGTGATGATCTGCCGGCTGTCCTTCTCCGGCGAAATGGCGTTCGAAGTCTATTCCGGCGCCGGCCACGGCACCCATGTCTGGGAAGCGCTTGTCGAGGCCGGCAAACCGTTCGGGCTGGTCACCTACGGGCTCGAGGCGCTGGGCACCATGCGCATCGAAAAAGGCCATGTCACCGGCGCCGAGATCGACGGCCGCACCACGGCGCGCGACCTGCATCTCGACTGGATGCTGTCGAAGAAGAAGCCGTTCATCGGCTCGGCGATGATGGACCGCGAAGGCCTGATCGCGTCGGACCGCCTGGAACTGGTCGGCCTGATCGCCCTCGACAACCTACCGTTCAATGGCGGCGCGCACATCGTCGAGGAGGTTGACGAGGCCAATCCGCACGGCTCGATCGGTCACATCACCGCCTGCTGCTATTCACCGGCGCTCGGCAGGCATATCGCGCTGGCGCTGGTCAAGGGCGGCAAGGCACGGCAGGGCACGCGCGCTCATGTCTCCGATCCCTTGCGCAACCGGTTTGGACCGGTCGAGATCGTCTCCAACCACTTCTTCGATCCGGACGGGAGCCGCATGCATGGTTGAGCGCCAATCACCCGAACCCTTGTCGCCGCTTGAGCCTGAATTCCATGTCGGCTCGCACGGCAATTTCGAGCACGGCGTCGAGATCATCCTGACCGAGACAAGGCCGGGCTCGATCGTGCAGCTCGCCGCGTGGCCCGGCGAGGAGAAGAAGCTGATAGCAGCCATCCGCACCGTCACCGGGCTTGCCCTGCCCGATGGCGCCGGCGGCGGCTTGAGCGACGGCGTGAAATCGGTGTTCGGCTTCGCGCCGGGAAAGTTCACCGTTGCCGATGAAGCCGAAGGCCTGGCTGCGGCCTTTGCCAAAGTGGTGACCCCCGCCATTGGCACCGTGACCGACCTCTCGCACGGCCGCACCGCCATCCGCATTGCCGGGCCGAAGGCCGAATGGGTGCTGGCGAAATTCTTCGCCATCGACTTCGCGCTGCCGGCCTTTCCGGTCGGCGCCGGCCGTTCGACCACCCATCACGACATCTTCGCCCAGATCCAGCGGACCAGTGCCGACCAGTTCGACATCTATGTCTTCCGCTCGTTCGCACGCTCTTTCTGGAAGGCGCTCTGCCATGCCAGCGAGGAAGTCGGCTACGAGGTGCAGTAGGCGGCGCGGCCGGATGGCCGCGTTGCCCACATCTGGCATCAACGCCAGCCGCTTCTGCCGCTAGAGAATCGGGCCGCCGGCGCCCATGGTGCGAAAACGTGGCCGCCCAACCGGCCCGAGGGATATGAAATCCCTTCTTCAAGAGTCGGCACATTCGTTTGGTTCGAACATCTCCATGACCGCAGAACTATCCGCCGGCGCCACGGATCGCGCCGATGTGCCGGCCAGAGCCCTGCTCCTGCTGCCGCTGACGGTTGCCTGCGGCGTGTTCATGACCAGCCTCGACCAGAATGTCGTGGTGACCGCGCTGCCGGGCATCAGCGAAAGCCTCGGCCGTCCGCCCAGCCAGCTCGGCCTCTTGATTACCGTCTATGTCGCCAGCCTGATCATCTCGATGCCGCTTGGCGGCTGGGCCGCCGACCGCTTCGGACTGCGCAATGTCTACTGTTTTGCCTTGCTGGTGTTCGCCGCCTCGTCGGCGCTCTGCGGACTGTCCGACAACATCTGGACGCTGGTTGGTGCGCGTGCGCTGCAAGGCTTCGGCGGCGCCTTGATGGGCACACTCGGCCAAGTCGTCATCCTGTCGACCTTTCCGCGCAGCCGAACGCTGAAGATCAACATGTACATCTCGCTGGCCGGCCAGTCCGGACCGTTGGTCGGTCCGCTCGTCGGGGGCGCGCTGACCACCTACATTTCCTGGCGCTGGATCTTCTTCATCAACGTGCCGTTCGCGCTGGCGGCGGCAATTCTTGCCGCCTCGCTGTTTCCGACGATGACCAAGCCCGTGCGCACGCCGTTCGGTTTTCCGGGCTTCCTGCTGGTCGGCAGCGGCATGGTGCTGCTCGTCTTCGGCATGGATTCGCTTGCTGCCAAGGATGCCGCGGGCGGCATCATCGCCGCAGAACTGGCGCTGGCGCTGGCCATCCTGACCATCGCCTCGTTCTACTGCCTGCGCGTGCGCAATCCGCTGCTCGATCTCAAGCTGTTGCGCATCCGTACCTTCCGCATTTCGTTCCTCACCGGCGGCGGGCTGGACACGATCGGCCTCAGCTCGGTGGTGTTCCTGCTGCCCTTGATGTTCCAGCTCGGCTTCGGCATGAGCGCGGTGCAGGCGGGATCGCTGACCTTCGTCGCCGCGGTCGGCTCCGTGGCCATGCGCTTCTTCATGCCGCGCGTCCTCAACCGTTTCGGCTTTCGCCGCGTGCTGGTCTACAACACGCCCATCGTTGCCGCCATGGTCGCCGGCTTCGCCTTGATGCAGGCGACCACGCCGGTGTGGATCGTGCTGACCTACATCTTCGTCTTCGGCGTCTTCCGCTCCGCGCAATGGGCCTCGACCGGCAATCTCGCCTATTCCGACATCGCGCCCGAGCAGCTCGCCCGCTTCAGCGCGCTCTATTACATATTATGGCAGCTAGCGGTGGCGATCAGCGTCGGCCTGGCTGCGGCGGCATTGTCATTTCTGGCCGGCGGCGGTGCAGCCGTCGCCAACGATTTCCGAATCCTGTTCGTCATCGAGGGCATCATCACGCTCTGCGCGCTGCTTGCCTACCTCAAGCTGACGCCACAGGACGGTGCCCATGTCAGTGGCCACGGCGCACAGATGAACACCGAATGAGGCTGGCTGGCTTATTCGCTGAACGTGACCCACTCTTCAAGCGGCACGCGGTCGGTGCGGAAGGCGTTCTCAGGTTTTGACGTATCTTCGTAACCAACCGCCATGCCGCAGACGACGATCTCTTCGTCCGGAATGTCGAGCACCGGCCTGATCTGCCGGTGATAGGGCGCGAAGGCCGCCTGCGGACAGGTGTGCAGACCCCTGCCTCTTGCTGCGACCATGATGTTCTGCAGAAACATGCCGTAGTCGATCCATGAGCCCTGGTTGAGGCGGCGGTCGATGGTGAAGATCATGCCGACCGGGGCGTCGAAGAAGACGAAGTTGCGGTCGTGCTGGGCGCGCATCTTGTCGACCTCGCGACGACCGATCCCGAGCGCGCCATAGAGGCCGAAACCGTTGGCGCGGCGGCGGGTCAGATACGGCTCGAAGAACTGCGTGGGATAATACCGGTACTCGTCCCAATCAGCTTTTTCAGCGCGAATGCCGGAATTGAGAATGGCGTCTGATATCCGCTGCTTGCTCTCGCCCTTGGTGACATAGACCTTCCATGGCTGCATGTTGGTGCCGGATGGGGCACGCGCCGCAACCGACAGAATGGCGCGGATGGTTTCGTCGTCGACCATGTCGGGCAGGAATGCGCGCACCGAACGGCGCGACAGGATCGCCTCGTCGACAATCTCGGCATCGCCCGGAATTCGGGGGTTATTTTCCAGCATGGGCCGTCCCTTACCCTTTGTCTCGATCGGACGTCCCCACTCGCCGCTCTCGGCGGAGCCTTTGCATGAACCGTCAAAATCGCGCAAGCAAATCTTGTGCATCCGTGAAAATCTACTTGATTTTTTCATGAGCTTGACTTCTCATGAAATTTGGCCAGATTTTTTCATAAAGTGAGTGCTTTGCCTTCGACTACCGCTAGAACATTGCAGGTACCTGACGAACGCGTGCTGGCCGGCGATATCAGGGCCCTGCGCAAGGCGCGCGCGCTGACACTCGCCGAGATCGGCTCGAAGCTTGGCCGTTCGGTCGGCTGGGTCAGCCAGGTCGAGCGCGGTCTGTCGACGCCATCGCTCGGTGACCTCCGAGCCTTCGCCGAACTGTTCGGCGTGCCGATCAGCCTGTTCTTCAGCCATGACGTACCTGTCGAAAGCGAGCGCGGCGTGGTCGTGCGCGCTGGCAGGCGCCGCACGCTTGGCACAAGCGAATCCGGCCTGGTGGAGGAGCTTCTGTCGCCCGATCTCGGCGGTAGCTTCGAGATGGTGCGTTCGGTCTTCGCGCCGGGCGCGGAACTGAAGGCCGAGGCGCAGCGGCCGACCGAGGAAGCTGGATACGTCGCCTCCGGGCTGTTCGACATCGAGATCGGAGGTGTCTGGCATCGGCTTGGCGAAGGCGACTCCTTTCGCTTTGAAGGCAAGCCTTACCGCTGGCGCAATCCGGGCGCGGAGCCTGCAATTGTCATCTGGGTGGTTTCACCACCCGTCTATTGAGTTCAAGTTTGGAGAAGAACATGGCGGGTTTGCCGAGCACGGCGCGCGTGGTGATCATCGGAGGCGGTGCCGTCGGCACTTCCGCGCTCTACCATCTCGCCAAGGCGGGCTGGACCGACTGCGTGCTCTTGGAAAAGAACGAGCTGACTTCGGGCTCGACCTGGCATGCCGCCGGCAACGTGCCGACTTTCTCCTCGTCCTGGTCGCTGATGAACATGCAGCGCTATTCGACCGAGCTTTATCGCGGGCTGGCCGACGCAGTCGACTATCCCATGAACTATCACGTCACCGGCTCGCTGCGCCTTGCCCACACGAAAGAGCGCATGCAGGAATTTCAGCGCGCCAAGGGCATGGGCCGCTACCAGGGTATGGACATCGACATCGTCGGCGTCGACGAGATCCAGCGCCGCTATCCCTTCATCGAGACGCATGATTTGAAAGGCGCGCTCTACGACCCGAGCGACGGCGACATCGATCCGGCGCAGCTCACCCAGGCGCTGGCCAAGGGCGCGCGCGACATGGGCGCGAAGATCATCCGCTTCTGCCCGGTCACAGGCGTGCGCCGCGAGAACGACGAGTGGGTGGTCGAGACGGCGCAAGGTGAGATCCGCTGCGAGATCGTCGTCAATGCCGCCGGCTACCGCGCCGCCGAAGTCGGCCGGATGTTCGGCCGCGACGTGCCGATGATGGTGATGAGCCATCAGTACATTTTGTTCGAGGAGATCCCCGAGCTGGCGGCATGGTCGAAGGAACAGGGCAAGAAACTGCCGCTGCTGCGCGACGTCGACACCTCCTACTATCTGCGTCAGGAGAAGAACGGCATGAATCTCGGTCCCTATGAGCGCAATTGCCGCGCGCATTGGGCCACCCACAACGACCCGATGCCGGAGGATTTTTCCTTTCAATTGTTCCCCGACGACCTCGACCGGCTGGAACATTATCTGGCCGATGCCGTCGCCCGCGTACCGATCCTTGGCACCGCCGGCCTGTCCAAGGTGATCAACGGGCCTATCCCCTACACGCCGGACGGCAACCCGCTGATCGGCCCGATGCCCGGCGTTCCCAACGCCTTCGAGGCCTGCGTCTTCACCTTCGGCATTGCCCAGGGTGGCGGCGCCGGCAAGGTGCTGGCCGAATGGGTGACAGAGGGCCAGACCGAATGGGATATGTGGTCGTGCGACCCGCGCCGCTTCACCTCCTTTGCCTCGGCGCCGGACTACTGCCTCGCCAAGGGCATGGAGATCTACGGCAACGAATACGCGATCCAGTTCCCGCGCCATGCCTGGCCGGAAGGCCGCGACCGCAAGCTGTCGCCGATCCACGATCGCATCAAGGCGCTCGGCGGCCGCTTCGACGCCTACAATGGCTGGGAGCGTGCCACCTGGTACGCACAAGACGGCGATGACATTTCCGAGGAAGCCACGCTGACCTTCCGCCGCGACGGACCGTGGCATCATCGCGTGCGCGAGGAGTGCCTGGCCGTGCGCGACGCCGCCGGCATTTTGGACCTGCCGGGCTTCTCGCGCTTCAACCTCGACGGTCCCGGTGCCGCCGAATGGCTGAGCCTGCAGGTCACCGGCCTGGTGCCGAAGCCCGGCCGCCTCGGTCTCGTCTATTTCGCCGACGACAAGGGCCGCATCGTCACCGAAATGTCCGTGGTTCGCCACGACGACAACCTGATGACGCTGATCACCGCGGCGGTCGCGCAGTGGCATGATTTCGAATGGCTGAAGTCGCGCATGCCCAAGGATGCGCCGTTCAGGCTGATCGACCGGACCGAGGAATTCTCGACCCAGATCCTGGCCGGCCCGAACTCGCGAAAAATCCTCACTGATGTCTGCGAAGCCGACCTCACTCTGCCATGGCTGACGCATCAGGAAACCAAGATCGCCGGCCGCTGGGCGAAGCTTGTGCGCGTCTCCTTCGCCGGCGAACTCGGCTGGGAAATCCACACCAGGGTGGACGACACCGCCGCCATCTTCGACGCCGTCTGCGCGGCAGGCCAGCAGCATGGGCTGAAGCCATTCGGCATGTATGCGTTGGATTCGCTCAGGCTTGAAAAAGGCTACCGCACCTGGAAGGGCGACCTGTCGACCGACTATTCGATCCTGCAGGGGGGGCTGGAGCGCTTCGTCAAATGGGACAAGCCCGATTTCCGTGGCAAGGCTGCACTCCAGAACGAAAAGCAGCAAGGCGTGAAGAAGCGCTTCGTCACGCTGGTTATAGAGAACCCGGGCGACTGCGACGCCCCTTCGGTGTCGACGCTGTGGCATGACGGCAAGATCGTCGGCGAGACGACGTCCGGCGGTTGGGGCCACCGGGTCGACAAGTCGATCGCGCTCGGCATGCTGCGCGCCGATCTGGCCGAGCCAGGCACATCAGTCGAGGTCGAAATCTTCGGTGACCGCTTTCAGGCGATCGTGCAGAAGGATGAACCGCTGTGGGATCCGAAGAACGAAAGGCTGCGCGCATGAAGAAAATCATCCTCACCGATGGCGGCATGGGCCAGGAACTGGTCCGCCGCAGCAAATCCGAGCCGACGCCGCTATGGTCGGCCAGGGTGCTGATCGACGAACCTGATCTGGTGCGCGACCTGCACGCGGAATTCATTCGCGCCGGCGCTCGCGTCATCACCATCAACACTTATTCGGCAACGCCCGAACGCCTGGCGCGTGAAGGTGCGGAAGACCTTTTCAAGCCGTTGCAGAAGCGCGGCATCGAATTGGCCAGGCAGGCCCGCGACGAGGCCGGCGATGCAGCCATCGCCGGCTGCCTATCGCCGCTTTTCGGCAGCTATGCACCGGCACTGACCATTTCCTTCGAGGCCACGCTCGATATTTACCGCCGCATCGTTGCCGAGCAGGCCGATGGCGTCGACCTGTTCCTGTGTGAAACCATGGCGTCGGCGGACGAAGCCCGCGCGGCGGTCACCGCGGCATCGGAAAGCGGCAAGCCGGTATGGGTGTCGTGGACGCTGGCCGACCACGGCAAGCCGCGGCTGCGCAGCGGCGAAGCAATAGCCACCGCGGCAAGCGCGCTCGACGGCCTGGCAGTCGCCGCGCGGCTGGTCAATTGCTGCCGGCCGGAAGCAATCGCCGCGGCTTTGCCTGAACTGATCGACCTCGGCGGCCCGGTCGGCGCCTACGCCAATGGCTTCACGTCAACCGAAGCACTCAAGCACGGCGGCACCGTCGATGTGCTGCACGCTCGTCACGACCTTGGCCCGGATGCCTATGCCGACCAGGCGATCGGCTGGGTCGAGGCTGGGGCAAGCATCGTTGGCGGCTGCTGCGAAGTCGGACCACCGCACATCGCCGCTCTGCGCGACCGGCTCGAACAGGCCGGCTACGAAATTTCGGGAGTTTTGCATGCCTAGACCATCATCGCGCATTTCCGGCATCGTGCCTTCGGGCAAGGACGGCTGGGAAGTCCATTTCGCCGCCTGGACGCGCAAGGAGGCCGGCGAAGACATCATCATGCTGTCGGTCGGTGACCATGATTTCGACACGCCTTCGCAGACGATCGAAGCCTGTGTGACCGCGGTTCGCGGCAGCAATCATCACTACACCCCGCTTCCCGGCCTGCCGCGCCTGCGCAAGGCGATGGCGGCGGCCTCGAGCGCCTGCACCGGGGTCGAGACGTCGCCGGATCAGGTGATCGCCACGCCGGGCGGACAGGCCGCACTCTACGCCGCTGTGCAGGGCGTGCTCGACCAGGGCGACCACGCCATCGTCGTGGCGCCCTACTACGCCACCTATCCCAACACGTTCAGCGCCGCGGGCGCTGACTTCACAGTCGTCGAGACACCGGCCGAGGATGGCTTCCAGCCACGTGCCGACATGATCCGCGCGGCAATCCGGCCGAACACGCGCGCCATCCTGATCAACACGCCGAACAATCCGACCGGTGCTGTCTATTCGCGCGAGCGGCTGGAGCAGTTGGCAGAAGTCTGCCGGGAGCACGATCTCTGGCTGCTGTCGGACGAAGTCTACTGGACGCTCGGCGGCGGCGAGCACGTCTCGCCGCGCTCGCTGCCAGGGATGGCCGAGCGTACGCTGGTCATCAATTCGATGTCCAAAAGCCACGGCATGACCGGCTGGCGCATGGGCTGGCTGACGGGACCGGAGGAGATGATCACGCTCATGATCAATCTCAATCTGGTGACGACCTACGGCCTGCCGGCCTTCATCTCGATCGCCTGTTCCGAGGCGCTGGAGAACCGTTACGGCGTCAAAGAGATCGCCGAACGTTACGCGGCACGCCGCACCGTCTTGCTCGACGCCGTGCGGGGCATGAACGACGTGACCGTGCGCGGTTCGGAGGGCGGCATGTATGTCATGCTCGACATCTCGGCCGTCGAACCGGACGATGAGAAATTCGCCTGGGCCCTGCTCGACAAGGAAAAGGTCGGCGTCATGCCCGGCTCCAGCTTCGGCGAGGCGGCCGCCGGCCACATTCGCATCAGTCTCTGCCAGCCCGAACCGGTGCTGCAGGAAGCTGCACTCCGTCTGCGCCGCTTTGCTTCCAGCTACCGTCGCGAGGCAGCATGACCGCCAAGGCAGTTCCCGCCAAAGCAAGGGCGGTCATCATCGGCGGCGGCGTTTCCGGCTGTTCGGTCGCCTATCACCTGGCCAAGCTTGGCTGGACCGATATCGTGCTTCTCGAACGCAAACAGCTGACGTCGGGCACGACATGGCATGCCGCCGGCCTGATCGGCCAGCTGCGCGGCTCGCAGAACATGACGCGGCTGGCGAAATATTCCGCCGACCTCTACGTCAAGCTGGAAGCCGAGACCGAGGTCGGCACCGGCATGCGCCAGGTCGGTTCGATCACCGTGGCGGTGACCGAGGAGCGCAAGCACGAGATCTACAGGCAAGCATCGCTGGCGCGTGCCTTCGATGTCGATGTCCGCGAGATTTCGCCCAGGGAAGTCAGCGAGATGTACCCGCATCTCAATGTTTCCGATGTCGTCGGCGCCGTGCATCTGCCGCTCGACGGCCAGTGCGACCCCGCCAATATCGCCATGGCCCTGGCCAAGGGCGCGCGCCAGCGCGGCGCCACCATCGTCGAGAATGTCAAGGTCACCAAGGTCCACAGCAAGGCCGGCCGCGTCACCGGCGTGTCCTGGGCGCAAGGCGAAGAGCAAGGCACGATCGAGGCCGACATCGTCGTCAACTGCGCCGGCATGTGGGCCCGCGAACTGGGAGCGCAGAACGGCGTCACCATACCGCTGCACGCCTGCGAGCATTTTTACCTCGTCACCGAACCGATCCCCGGCCTCACCCGTCTGCCGGTGCTGCGCGTGCCCGATGAGTGCGCCTACTACAAGGAAGACGCCGGCAAGATGATGCTGGGCGCCTTCGAGCCGGTGGCCAAGCCGTGGGGCATGGACGGCATAAGCGAGGATTTCTGCTTCGACCAACTGCCTGAGGACATGGAGCATTTCGAGCCGATCCTCGAAATGGGCGTCAACCGCATGCCGATGCTGGCGACCGCCGGCATCCACACCTTCTTCAATGGTCCTGAGAGTTTTACGCCCGACGACCGCTACTATCTCGGCGAGGCGCCGGAACTGGCCGGCTACTGGATGGCGACCGGCTACAATTCGATCGGCATCGTCTCATCCGGAGGCGCCGGCATGGCGCTGGCGCAGTGGATCAACGATGGCGAAGCCCCCTTCGACCTGTGGGAAGTCGACATCCGCCGCGCACAGCCGTTCCAGAAGAACCGCCGCTACCTCAAGGAGCGCGTCTCCGAAACGCTCGGCCTGCTCTATGCCGACCATTTCCCCTACCGCCAGATGGCGACCTCGAGGAATGTCAGGCGTTCGCCGCTGCACGAGCATCTGAAGGCGCGCGGCGCCGTTTTCGGCGAAGTCGCCGGCTGGGAGCGCGCCAACTGGTTCGCCCGCGAGGGCCAGGAGCGCGAATACCGCTATTCCTGGAAGCGCCAGAACTGGTTCGACAACCAGCGCGAAGAACACCTCGCGGTCAGGAATGGCGTCGGTCTGTTCGACATGACCTCGTTCGGGAAGATCCGTGTCGAGGGCCGCGACGCCTGCGCTTTCCTGCAAAGATTGTGCGCCAACGACATGGACGTCGCGCCGGGCAAGATCGTCTACACCCAGATGCTCAACCAGCGCGGCGGCATCGAGAGCGACCTGACGGTTTCGCGGCTGTCGGAAACGGCTTTCTTCCTCGTCGTCCCCGGCGCCACGCTGCAGCGCGACCTGGCTTGGCTGCGCAAGCACGTCGCCGACGAGTTCGTCGTCATCACCGACGTGACGGCGGCCGAAAGCGTGCTCTGCCTGATGGGCCCGGACGCGAGAAAGCTGATCCAGAAAGTCAGCCCCAACGATTTTTCCAATGATAAAAATCCGTTCGGCACGTTCCAGGAAATCGAGATCGGCATGGGCCTGGCCCGCGCCCACCGCGTCACCTATGTCGGCGAACTCGGCTGGGAACTCTATGTCTCGACCGACCAGGCGGCCCATGTCTTCGAGTCGATCGAGGAGGCAGGTGCGGATGTCGGCCTGAAACTCTGCGGCCTGCACACGCTGGATTCCTGCCGCATCGAAAAGGCCTTCAGGCATTTCGGCCACGACATCACCGACGAGGACAATGTGCTGGAAGCTGGCCTTGGCTTCGCGGTGAGGACCGCCAAGGGCGACTTCATCGGCCGCGATGCCGTGCTGCGCAAGAAGGAAGCCGGCCTGTCACGCCGGCTCGTCCAGTTCCGCCTGAAGGATCCAGAGCCCCTGCTCTTCCACAACGAAGCGATCTTGCGCGACGGCAAGATCGTCGGCCCGATCACATCTGGCAATTACGGCCATCATCTCGGCGGCGCCGTTGGGCTGGGCTATGTGCCTTGCAAGGGCGAGAGCGAGGCGGATGTACTGGCCTCAACCTACGAGATCGAGATCGCCGGCGAGCGCTTTGCGGCGGAAGCGTCGCTGAAGCCGATGTATGATCCCAAGTCAGAACGGACAAGGATGTAGCACCCCTCTTCCTTCGCCCCGTTTACGGGGAGAAGGTGGCCCGAAGGGCCGGATGAGGGGCGGCGCCAACCTCTGCAATGTTCGTGCTGCCCCTCATCTGCCTGCCGGCATCTTCTCCCCGTAAACGGGGAGAAGGACGCTAATTCCCTAAAACCGCTCCAACTTCGCCCGCACCTTCGCCAGAAACGCCGCCCGCGTTGCCGGCGTCGAGGCATCCATCAAGTAGTGCGCCAGGAAAAACGTCCGGCAGCGCGTCGCGCACAGCGCCCGCATGCCGCGCAGCAGGGTCTTGCGTCCCGGCTGGCCGACGACGACGCTCCACCAGGTCGGCGCGCCGCAGGTTGTGATGACGCCGACCTTGGTCACATGCGTCATCAGCGACTTGATCCGCCCCTTGCCGGCCGGCAGCTTGAAGGCGACGTCCGTCGCCCACACCCGGTCGAGCCAGCCCTTCAGCATCGCCGGCAGTCCGTACCACCATGTCGGATAGACGAACAGGATCGCCTCGGCCCAGTTGAGCAGTTCGAAATGCGGCTTCAGTGCCGGGTCCTGCGGCGACTGGTCGTTGTAGGAGCGCCGCTCGTCGCAGCCCATCACCGGATCGAATTTCTCGGCGTAGAGGTCGAGCAGCCGCACCTCCCAGCCTCGTCGCATCAGCACGTCGATGGCAGTGTCGCGAATTGCTGCACAGAAGCTGTCCGGCACCGGATGGCAGTAGACCACCAGCGCACGCATCAGAAGGCGTCCATGCTGGCCGCGACCTTGGTCGTGAAAGCCTTGCGCGTTTGGTCGGTAGACAGGTTCATCGCGTAGTGCGCGAGGTAGCTCACAGGCGCGCCCGGTTTTACGGTGGCGCGCAGCATGCGCTTGATCAGCTTGCGTGGCGGATCGCCCATCAGCATGGCGCGGAACCGGCTGCCGCCATAGGTGGTCACCGCGGCAACCTTGCGTATGTTGTGCAGCGACGGCTGCGCCTTGCCGTCGACCAATTTGAACGACACGCCGGGCAGGAAGACGCGATCGAAAAAGCCTTTCAGGATCGCTGGAAAGCCGTAGTTCCAGACCGGATAGGAAAGCACCAGCGCATCGGCGCGCAGCAGGCGTTCGACATAAGGCGCGGCAGCGTCAGCGGCGCCGCGCTGGTTATGATAGTTCAGCCGTTCATCGCGCGTCATCCGCGGATCGAACGCTTCGGCATAGAGATCGCAGTCGTCCACCGCATGGCCCGCCGCTGTCAGCCGCTCTACGATCATGCGGTGCAGGCCGGCATTGAAGCTGGTCTCGACCGGATGGGCGTAAAGGACGAGGATGTTCATCATCCCACCTTCTGCAACCCCCTGAACAAAAAAGTCCGGCCCGAGCGGTAGTCGTAGTCCGGGTTTTCCCAGGCGATCATCTTGCCGGGGTTGAGCAGGCCTTGCGGATCGGTTTCGCGCTTGAAGGCAAGCTGTACCGCGTCGGTCTGCTTCATGCCGCCCTCTTCCAGCGTGTAGCGATGCGGATTGAAGATCGGGCAGCCATTCGCCTCATGCAGACGCACGATCTCGTCGAGCCGCGCCTCGGTGGTGAACTTGACCAGCGGCAGGCCGAAGCAGGTGATGTTGCCGTCCAGCCGCACGAATTCCAGATGCGAAAAAACCTCGCCGGGAAACATCGCATCCATCTTCTCGACCAGCGCCAGCTGGTTGGGAAAGGGGTAGAGCGACTGCAGATAGGTGATCGAAGGGTCGACGCGCAGCGCTCTCAGCGTGGTGTGGTTCCAGGCCAATTCATAGGCCGGCGGCAGGCCCTTTTTCTCGTCCGGCGTCGCCGTGGCCGCATTGTAGATCACCTCGCCACCGGCACGGCGGGTGAAGGCCAGGAAAGCGTCCAGCCCGTGCCGCGCCACCATGACGACGCAAATGCTTTGCCCCTGTTTCAGGAACTTTTGATGCCGCTTGAAATAGAGTTGCGGCACGGGTGCGGCTATCGGCGTGATCAGCTTGGTCAGGATACCGTCCTGACATGCCAGCGCATTGCCATACCGGGCGACATCCATGAAAGCGTCGAAGCCGACGATGACATCGATCCATTCATAGGCCGCGGTCAGCGGCATCTCGACCTCCGATATGATGCCGTTGGTGCCATAGGCGTGGGTGACCTTGTGCAGATCCTCGCCGGTGAGTTCGAGCGCTTTCGGTTCGGCCTCCATGGTCACCACACGCAGGCGCAGCACATTGCCGAAATCGCGCAGGCCGCCGAAATTGATCGAACCGACGCCGCCCGAACCGCCGGCGATGAAGCCGCCGATCGAAGCGGTGTTGTAGGTGGACGGCGACAGCCGCAGTTCCTGCCCGGAATGCGCCCGCGTTGCCTTGTCGATATCGGCCAGGATGGCCCCCGGTCCGCTCACAACGCGACCTGGCGCGATCGACTTGATCTCGTTCATCTCGGCAAGGTTGAGCACGACCCCGCCGGAGAGCGGCATCGCCTGGCCGTAATTGCCGGTGCCGCTGCCGCGCGGCGTCACCGGCACGCCATGGCGGTGACAGGCGGCAAGCACGCGGATCAGTTCGGCCTCGTTCCTTGGCGTCACGATCAGATCGCCGGTGACATGGTCCAGTTGCTGCTTCAGCACCGGGCTGTACCAGTAGAAGTCACGGCTCTTCTGCTGGACGATGGCCGGGTTGTCGTCGACCTTGAGCCCGTCAAGATCGCGTTTGAGCGCCGAAACGTCCATTATCCCACCATCAGTTCGTCGAGTTCGGCATAGTCGGGCAATTGCCGGTCGATCGCCTTGCCGCCGCGCACCACGATGCGATCCGATTCGGGTCGCGAGAGCAATTCCGTCCAGCTTCGGCCTTTGAACACGATGAAATCGGCATCGCCGCCGGCGGCAAGCGTGCCGAAGCCATCAAGCCGCATCACCTTGGCCGGCGTCGCGGTGACCGCTTGCGGCCAGTCGGCGACCGGATGGTCCAAATGCAGGATGCGCGTCGCCATGCGGTAGACCTCCAGCATGTCGAGATCGCCATAGGCGTAGAAGGGATCACGCGTGTTGTCGGAAGCGACTGCCACCGGAATGCCCCTCGCCTTCATCTCGTGCAGCAGCGTCACACCGCGCCAGCGCGGCGTGGTTTGGTCGCCGCGCCGGTCCTGCAGATAGAGATTGCACATCGGCAGCGAGACGACGGCGAGCCCGGCCTTCGCCACTTTGTCCAGCGTATCGAGCACATCGAGGTCCGGCTGGCGCGCGAGCGAGCAGCAATGGCCGACGAGGATGTTGCCTTCGAAACCGCTCCAGAGAGCGGCTTCGGCGATCTTCTTCAGCGATATGGCGGAGATATCGTCGGTCTCGTCGGCATGGAAATCGAGATCGAGGCCATGCTTGATGGCTTGCGCGAAGACATGGTCGAGCAGTTCTTCGAGGTCCGGCACCATATAGGTGACGACACCGAGCACGCCCTTCGCCGCGGCAACCCTCTTTGCCAGCCTGTCGAACCACTTTTTGTCACGCACGCCTTCGATGCCGAGCAAACAGGCGCCCTGCAATTCGATACGGCCGCGCCATTCCTCGCGCATCGTCTCGAACACTGGCCAGGAGATTTCCTCCTGCGGCGCGACGCTGTCGATGTGGGTGCGCAGCGCCCTGGTGCCATGCGCGTAGGCGCAGCGCAGTGAAAAATCCATCCGCCGTGCCAAATCCTCGGCCCTCCAGCGTGCCACGCGATCGGCACCGGCGGCATTCAACGCGCCCAAGAACGTGCCGTCAGGATTGGGCTTTCGCGGCCAGATATGGCCCTTGTCGATATGCGTGTGGCAGTCGACGAAGCATGGCAGGATTATACGGCCGGCGAGGTCGATCGCATCGGCAGGCGCTTTCGATCGGTCATGCGCTGCAATGCTGGAGACCTTGCCGTCGGCGACGGCAATGTCGGCCAGCGCGAAACCGTTATTATCGTAAGTTGCAGTAAGGCCCGACGTCAGTGATTGATGAACACGGACGTTAGCGAGCTGATAAGAGCCGGAGGCTGGTATCAAGGCCTGCCCCCCTCTGTCCTGCCGGACCTCTCCC